>CAUZBA010000222.1:0-5778 GCA_963577635.1 Phycisphaerae bacterium | reverse complement strand
CGGGCCTTGCGCGTCGGTTACGTGTCGCCTGACTTTCGGCGCCATCCGGTGGCGTTCTTTATGCTGCCGATCCTGAATCATCACGACCCGCGCCGCGTCCTGACCTATGGCTACGCGGAACTCGAAGCGCCCGACGCCGTGAGCAGGAAGATCCGCGGCCTGTGTCACGCCTGGCGCCCCACCCGCAGGCTTGACGACGAACGCGTCGCGCAGATGGTTCGCGATGATCGAATCGACATCCTGGTCGACCTCGCGGGTCACACAGCCAACAATCGATTGCTCGTCTTTGCCCACAAGCCCGCGCCGGTGCAGGTGACGTGGCTTGGCTATCCCAACACCAGCGGCATGGAACAGATCGATTACCGGCTGTCCGATGAGGTCGCCGATCCGCCCGGCGCGTGCACGGGCGGACCCGAGCGGTTGGTGTACCTCGAGCAGGGCGTCTGCTGCTTCACAGCGCCGCATCCGGCCGGATCAAAACGCGACGCGGAACCGGCGCCCGGCCAACGGTCGACAGGATCATTGCCGGCACGGCGGGCCGGGCACGTGACGTTCGGGAGCTTGAACAACGGCACGAAGCTGAATCGGGGCGTGATTGATCTCTGGTGCCGCGTGCTGGGCGCCTGCCCGACCGCTCGTCTGCTGTTGCTGCGCGACGACCTGCGCGGATCGCTGCGGATGCGGATCGCGCGACAACTCCACGAGGGCGGCGTCACGCCGGATCGCTTCGATCTGCACCACCGTCTGCCCGCCGCGGGCCGTACCGGTCGCCGCAGCCACCTCGACGCCTATGACCTTATCGACATTGCGCTCGACTGCTTTCCCTGGAACGGCCACGCGACAACGTGCGAGGCGCTGTGGATGGGAGTGCCCGTTGTCACGCTTGCCGGCGACCGGTACGCCGGGCGCATGGCAGCCAGCGTGCTGCACCGAATCGGCCGCGACGACCTGGTGGCCACCGATCCGGATGCGTATGTGCGCATCGCGTGCGATCTGGCCAACGACCTGGAACGCCTGTCGCAGTGGCGCAGCTCACTGCGCCCGTCGATGCAGGCAGCACCCCTGTGCGATGGCGCGGTCTTCACCGCCGGCCTCGAAGAGGCGTATCGACAGATGTGGGTGAAGTGGTGCGGGGGAAAGGCACGAAGGCACGAAGGCACGTAGGCACGAAGGGGGGAGATCGCAAGCGATCACCAAGCGAGAACGCGATCAGCGACATCTGGCGCGGAGGGGCAAACGGGGAATCATCGTTGATGTGGAAAGCGGGTAGTTGCCTGAGCCCGCGCCTTTTCAGTTCGTTTGACGTGGGTCGTTACGTGACAGCTTCAGTCGGTCGAGAGTAGGTGCAATGACACCTGCCCTTGCCGATGGTCCATCACGTCTGACAGCCTAAACCTGCCGCTGACATGGAAGTGCCATTGTCGCCGTGTTTAATCGCGGAATCTGGAACGCGTAGTTCGATTCCGCGAAGTTCGTTCGGTGTGATGTAATAGGTCGAATGTAACCAACCGTCGTCTCGGTTCAGATCTTGTGGTTTGACGACCAGGTCAAGGCTGATCGGCTGTCCGAGATGCGTAAGCAGGGCGACGTTGAAGTCGTATAATTTCGCAGGATCACGGTTGGACAGATCGATAGCAACTTCGAAGGGTTCACTCTTTCCGTTCGCCACAACTATCGCCAAGGCAATAACAACGACAAGTACCGTGACGATTGCGACGATCGCACGACTACGGAGTGCATTGCCGTTTTCCGCTAGGACGATCGAAGAAAAACGAAACGAAACCGAAGCGGACCGGTCATCAGACCGCAACCCTTCGTGCCTTCGTGCCTTCGTGCCTCTTTTCTCACACCATCGTCTCCGATCCGTCCGCCTGCGTGTACGACCTTGGGGCGCATGGCGCGTACGGGTGCTTCGCGACGTACTCCCAGTCGAGGTCGACGCCGAGCCCGGGCGTGGTGGGCAACTCGGCGCAGCCGTCTTTGATCGTGATGCCTTCCGTCTGCACGTCGTCGTAGTAGGGCGGCATTCGGCAATGTTCCAGCGTCAGGAAATTGGGGATGCACGCGGCGGCATGGACGCCGGCGGCTTTGTTCACCGGGCCGTAGGGTCCGTGCGGGGCCACGCGGACGTGGTACACCTCGGCCATGCTCGCGATCCTGATCACTTCGGTGATCCCGCCGCAGTGCGAAAGATCCGGTTGGATCACGTCCACGGCACCCAGCTCGAGCCACTCGCGAAATCCCCAGCGCGTGCAGCGGCGTTCGCCCGCGGCGATGGCCACGGCGGGAAAGGCCTGGCGCAGACGCTTCATTTCGCGGGCGGGTTCGGCGCTGCACGGCTCTTCAACGAAGAGCAAATCAAACGGCTCGATATCGGCAATGAACCGTGCCGCCATCTGCGGCGTCATGACGGCGCCCACGTCGAGCATCAGCTCGACCTCCGCGCCAGCCAGCTCGCGCAGGCGGGCCACCGCCGCCACGTGTTGCCGCGCGTGTTGGACATTGAAGGGTGCCTTTCGCAGTCCGCCGCCGGTCTTGAATGCGTTGAACCCTTCCTTGATCGCCTGCTCGAGCTCGGCCTCGTCGCTGCCCAGGCCCAGGTCGCTCCGCGCGTAAACGGGGACACGGTCGCGCACCGCGCCGCCGAGCAGCTTGTACACCGGCTGACCGTACGCCTTGCCGGTGATGTCCCAGAGGGCCTGGTCGATGCCGCTCATGGCGCTGGTCTGAACGACACCGCCGCGCCACCAGTGCAGGCGCTGCAGCTTCTGCCAGATGTACGACACGCGCGTGGGATCCTGGCCAATCAGCGTCGGACCGAAATCCTGCGTGATCGCCGCTTCGACGGCCCGCTCCAGAAACTCGGTGGTCGCCTCACCGATGCCGTAGATGCCTTCGTCGGTATCGATCCGAACGAAAATCCAGTTGCGCGACGTCGTGCGGCCCTTCGCGGGGGGCACGCCGAATACGTTCACCGACACCGACGTAATTTTCATACGTTGATTTTAGCCGTTTCGTTGCGCTCATGCGCGAACGTGAGAGGCACGAAGGCACGGAGGAACAGATGGGGAAAGCGACGGAGCGACGAAGGGTTGTATTTCGATCACCGGTCCGCTTCGGTTCCACGTTCTACGATTTCGATTCGTTCGAGGCATGTCGCCAAGGCAGTCCGCCCACCTCGCCGTCGCGACGCGAGTCGCGACGGAACCCTCCGTCGCTCCGTCGCTTCCCCCATCGCGCCTTGCCCTGATATCCATCGCGTCGGTCACTCGCCATTCGCAAACGGGTCTCCCTCAAGTTCCACGCGCGGTGCGTCTTCCCAACGGACCGGCAATTCTTGACCGCGCGGCTTCGCCGGGTCGAACCAGTCCTCGGACAGCTCGAGCACGGGCCGGATCATCTTGTGCACGTCGCTGAGCAGCCGGGGAATATTGACCCCCAGGTAGACCTGGGGCAGGCCGTCGAATTTCGGCTGTGCGCTTTTCCAGACGGTGCGCACGCCGCGCGGGTTACCGCGGCGCACGTGCTCGATGGTCACCGCGCACTGGATCAGGCCCTGGTAGAATCGCTTCTTCAGCCCCGAGGCGAGGTGCCAGATGTCCTCCCACGTCTCGTGGGCCTCGAACCATTCCCCATCGTTGAATAGTTCAACGCCCTCGTGGAACAGCGCGGCTTCCTCGCTGTGTTCAGGACAGGTGCCGTCAGCCATTGGAGACACGACCCAGGTTCCGTCAGACCGAACCTTCACCCTCCGGCTTCGTCTGCCGGTACAGGTCGAGATAGAACTCCAGCAGTTCCTTGCCGTGCACCGGCTTCGTCCGCGCGTGCTGGAAGCCGAAGCGGTCGAAGAGGTCAAAGGCGGCGTCGCGCTCGAAGCGTGTGTCGAGGACCACCTTGACATAGCCGTGCTGTTTGCAGTGTGCCAGTGCGGTTTCGACCAGGCGGCCGGCGATGGCGGTGGTCTGAAAGTCCTTCTCGACTCGGAGACGTCTGATCTCCGCCGTGTGTTCTCGATCGGCGGCGACCCCGATCATCCCCAGCACCTGGCCGGCCGCCTCGGCGACCCAGAAGTGATTGCGCGGGTCGCTCTGGTAGGCGTGTTCGACGTTTTCGATGTCGGCGCCGGTGTCATTCGGGGCCATCTGGCCGGCCAGCATGCCATGGGTGTACAGGTGCGACACCGACGCCTGGTCCGTCGCTGCGTATGAGCGAATGACCAGACCCTTGATTGAGTCGTCGCCATGTGACTCGGCCATGGTCCACCTGGGTCGGGCTGAAGGTTCAGATTCGTCAGGGCCCTGCAAGGTCGGGTCCCGCAAGTCCACCTGGCGTCGGCCGGCTGCAAAACCAGTGGGCAGCGTCGTCCTGCATCACCGATGCACTGCGACATCGCCTGCTTCGGCCTCCTTGCCCACGGGTTTTTCGCTCGGCCTTGGGCCGACGGCTGACTTACGGGACACGACCCAATAGCTTATCAGCAACGCTCAACCTGGAAAAACGTCAACTGGTCCGGGCCGGTGTCAAGCAGCGCCACCGTCGGGCACCGTGTGCGAAACAGCGCCCCCGGGTTGATCACGCGCGTGGTGCCCTGGCGTGTGTCGCCGGCTTCGTGCGTGTGGCCGTGACACAACCAGGCCACTCCCCGATTCAATGCCACTTGCGCCGCGCGCGAGTCGTGTCCGTGCAGGTACGTCAATTCGCGACCGTCCAAATCCAGCCGGCCCACGGGATCGTCCACCGTGATGTCCAGGTTGCGTGCATGGCGCGCCAGTTCAGCCTGTTGCCAGTCAGTGTTGCCGAATACGATCCGAACGGGGATGGGCTGATCGGTCACGGGCGAATTCAGCAGCAGCGCTTCGATCACCTGCGACGTTTCGATGTCACCGAGGTGAAGCAGCATCTCGGCGCCCTTGTCCGCGAGGATCGCGGCGGCGCGCTGCGTGATCGCGGCGCGACCGTGCGAGTCCGATAGCAAACCGATCTTGGGCACCGTGTTGCCTCCCGAAAGGCGCGTCGCTGGCCCCCGATGGGCGGAGCGTATCGAGCCTGTCGATACGAATCAAGACAGGTGCCTTTCCCCGTCACCTGATCGACAGCTATCCTGTTACGGTCGCCGGCAGCAGAAAAGACTTCATGTTGAACGTGCTGGAAAAGATCGTCGCGGACAAACGAATCGAGGTCGAGCGGGCCAAACGCGAGGTGCCGGTCGAGCAGGTCAAGACGCGTGCCGCCGAATGCGACGCTCCGCGAAACTTCTTTTCCGCGGTCACCCGCCCCAGGAAGCGGCTGCGCATCATTGCCGAGATCAAGCGGGCGAGCCCTTCGGCGGGGGTGATTCGCGCCGATTTCAACCTCGGCGCGATCGCCGAGGCGTATCAGGACAACGGCGCCGCGGCCATCAGCTGCCTCACGGACGGGAAGTATTTCCAGGGCGAATTGTCGTACATCGATCAGATCAAGCGGAAGGTGCCGCTGCCGGTGCTCCGCAAGGATTTCATCATCGATCCCTACCAGATCTACGAGGCCAGGGCCGCCGGGGCCGATGCGGTGTTGCTGATTGCCGAGTGTCTCGAAGAGGCTCAACTCGTGGATCTGCTCATCCTGGCGACCGAGTTGAAGATGACCACGCTCGTGGAAGTGCACGACGTGGAGAATCTCCTGAAAGTGCGCCCGCACATCGGCTTTCCCCATCCGCAGTACACGCTGCTGGGGATCAACAACCGTGACCTGAAGGCGATGACGACCGATTTGAATCACACGCTTCGTCTGCTGGAGATG
>CAUZBA010000221.1:0-5790 GCA_963577635.1 Phycisphaerae bacterium | reverse complement strand
CAGAAAACGATTGTGTAATAGCACTTATGCTTAACCTCGTGCCATTCGAGACAGGCCCCTTTTGCCGGAACGGCCCGATGGGTGCTTCGCACAAAAGGTCCTGACACCTTTCGCGCCCTGGGAAACGCGGGCCATTGGGCAGGTGGCGGTTCACGCGATAGAATGTCTCCCGTGAAAACTATCCACGCTTTCGTTATGCGAACTGGAATGGTTCTGTGCGTGACCGCGTGTGCATTCACCACGGGTTGTGTGGAGCGCCTGATCATGATCACCTCCGAACCGTCCGGAGCGCTGGTCTATCTCAACGATGAAGAGGTCGGCCGCACGCCGGTGACGGTGCCCTTCACGTACTACGGCACGTACGACGTGAGGCTGGAGGCAGAGGGGTACGCGCCATTGTGGGCAAAACATAAGGCTCAAGCACCGTGGTGGGAAGCCCCCCCGGCCGACCTGTTTGCCGAGGCGTTGCCGGGCGGCAAGGTACACCTCGAATGGCATTTTCAGATGGATGTCCGATCCGCGCCCGACGAGCTGGCACTGATCGAGCGCGCCCGGCAGCTGCGAACGTCGGTCAGCGAGCAGTGAGAGCGGCGCGGGCGGCGCCATCAATCATCGGCAACTGCCGGGTTCGTCAACGGCTGATCCTTTGTGCATCGCCCCTCACCGGCGTGTTGCGTCACCTTGAACAAACGTGAAGTGTCAGCGATTTTTAACAAGAAACTCAATGAATATAGAAGCCTGTCGTACCATGAAATGGCGGCGAAAGTCGGCGACGTCGATGACATTGAAATCTCCAGTGAATCCGGGACATCATATGGCATCGAGATCAATTTCGTCTGGGACAGCAGGCCTGGTGGTGCGGTTCGTGTGATGGGCTGCATTGACGACGGTGGAATCAGAGCGTTCTTTCCAATGGGTGATGATTTCGTCAAAGCCTCGGACGGCACGTTCGCCGGCGAACCGGCCGAATGAGCCGGTCCGCGTGACCGGATTCGTGTTCGGATGTCGAGGCCTTTCAGGGATTTCTTCCTGTACGACTCGTTGTCACTCAACCGTTACGACACCGCAAGCCGATAGAATGCCGAATGGGGTGGTGCACGGTCACTTCGGTGATCACTGCGCGGGAGAGAAGTTGAACATGTCGAATCCCGAAACGAATGGAATGACAGGCGGGCTGCTTGGGACGGCAGGCGGTGGTTTCGCCTGGATCGTGATTACGGGTTTCGTTATCGGGGCACCGATCGTCTCGGGTCTGGCCGTCATTCTGGGACTCGTCTGCTTCGCGGGAGGCATGGTTCTGTTTCGGGCACAGCCGCAGCGAAGACTCACGGTGATCGGTCTGGCGATCATCTGGGTCGCCCTGTTCAACGTGATCTTCGTCAATTTCTACTACGAGCGTATTCCCGATACGATCGGTGGAATCACATCAGGCAAGGGGGCATGGAGCTCGCAATCCGTTACGGTGCTCATGGCGGTACTTGCCGTCGTTGGTTTTGGAATCGTTGCGTGGGAATTCGTGCGCAAGGGCACAACGCCACGGCAGTCTTGAGCCGGGCGCGTGCCATAAGGCTCCTAGCGCAGTTCCCTCTGCTCAATCAGGTAGTCGTCGACAATGCGACCGGCGATCAGATGCTCCTGGATGATCCGCTCGAGCACGTCGGGATCGCAGCGGCCGTACCAGGCGCCTTCGGGGTAGACCACGGCGATCGGACCCCCTTCACAGATCCGCAGGCAGTTGGCCTTGGTGCGGTAGATACCGCCCTGCTCCGAGAGACCGAGTTCGTTGAGTCGGCCTTTCAGATAATTCCACGATTCGAGCGATTGTTCCCTGTCGCAGCATTGCGGCTTGGTCTGGTCGCAGCACAGCAAGAGGTGCCGGCGGATGTCTGGCACGCCGACGGCGTGTGCCACCTTTCGCTGCCGGCTGCGCGTCTCGATGTCGTCGCTGCCACTCGCCATTGCGGACAATATAGGGAACGGGGAGACGATTGCGCCAATGCTCTGGTCATGGCACGAAAGGGGAAAGGCACGAAGGCACGAAGGGGGGATTGTCGCAGTGGATCAGTGATGAAAGGTGTGTCTTGTCAACATGCGGTAGATCGTGCGAGTCTGAGTAACGCGTCGCCGAAACGGACCGGCGCGCAACGCACAACCCTTCGTGCCTCCGTGCCTCAGTGCCTTCGTGCCTATACCCGACGCAGTTCAGGACTGCCGACGGCCATACGGCCACAGCCCGCGACTGAAACCACATACAATCCCCCCATGTCCGCACCGACACCGCCGGCACCGAAACACCTGGATCTGGATAAGACCAAGGGGCTTACTGTCGAATGGCAGGACGGCACCAGGAGCTTCTACCCGATCGCCTATCTTCGAAAGATGTCGCCCTCAGCCGAGCAGAAGGCACTCATGGAGCAGATGGCCCGCAACCCACTGACGGTGCTTCCGGCTTCGGCCACGGCCCACAGCGGCAAGCCCCTGACGGCGACCGGTGCTGAGATGGTCGGCAACTACGCGGTTAAGATTATCTTCTCCGACGGGCACGACACGGGCATCTTCAGCTGGGGCTACCTACGGCAGATCGATCCGGGATAACGTCGGGCCGTCATTGGTCGCACCCGCCCCGCCCCGCCGTTATACTCCCGCCGACCACACGCCGGCGAAGCCGTGCACGTAAAGGAAAACCGCCCCGATGCGGACCATCGCCAAACTGTTCGGCAGGTCGCCCTTCGAGCCCCTGCAGGCTCACATGGAGAAAGTTTCCGCCTGCGTGGACACGACGGTGCAGATGTTCGAATCATTCAGCCGCGGCGACTTCGAGCGCGTCGAGGCGCTTGCCGCAACCATCTCGAAGATGGAGCACGAGGCCGACCAGGTCAAGCACGACATCCAGGACCACCTGCCCAAGGGCCTGTTCCTCGCGGTGGACCGGGCCCGCCTCCTGGAGATCCTCGCGACTCAGGACAACATCGCCGACAAGTGCGAAAACATGGCCGTCCAGGTGACGCTGAAGCGCCTGGAAATGTTCGACGCGCTGCGCGACGACTTTCAGAAGTTTCTGGATAAGAATGTGCAGGCGTTCCGCGTGGCCCGCGATGTGATTCTGCAACTCGACGAGCTGCTGGAGACGGGCTTCGGCGGCGCCGAGGCCGAGCGGGTCAAGCAGCTCGTGATGGACGTTTCGTACAAGGAGCACGAAGCGGATGTCCTGCAGCGCTCGCTGCTGAAGCAACTCTACGCCCACGACGAGCAAATGAGCGTCGGCTCGTTTTACCTCTGGAGCCAGATTATTCATCAGGTCGCGGAGCTCTCGAACCTATCAGAGCGGCTCGCCAATCGAGTCAGGGTGACGCTCGAGTTGAAGTGACCCCTTTTCGCGCAGCCGACCCCTCGACTCCACTACCAGAACCTCAAACAGTCCAAATGCCTCGTTGAACAGGGACGTTTCATGAGCACCGGGATCCTGGTCGGCCTCGCCGTCGTTTTCGGCCTCTACATGGCCTGGAACATCGGTGCCAACGATGTCGCCAATGCGATGGGCACGTCCGTTGGATCGGGCGCCCTGACGCTGAAGCGGGCCGTCATCCTCGCCGCGATCATGGAGTTCTGCGGCGCCTTTCTCGTTGGACCGCACGTGTCCGAGACGGTGCGCAAGGGCATCGTGGACACGTCGATGTTCCACAGCGAGCCCATGATGCTCGCCCTGGGAATGCTCGCGTCGCTGCTGGCGGCGGGGGTCTGGCTCCAGATCGCTTCCTATTTCGGGTGGCCGGTGTCGGCGACCCACTCGATTGTCGGCGCGATCGTAGGCTTCGGCGTCGCCTACGGCGGGTTCGCGGCGGTCAAGTGGGGCAAGGTCGGCTTCATCGCGGCGAGCTGGATCGTATCGCCGGTACTGTCAGGTGTTATCGCATTCACGATATTCCTGCTGATCCTGAACGGCATATTTCACAAGCCCGACCCGGTCGCGGCCGCGAAGAAATGGACTCCGTTCATCGTGTTCGCCGTCATGGTGACGATGATGCTCGTGCTCACCTTCAAGGGTCTTAAGCTGTTTTGGAAGAAACTGGAATACCACCACCTCGATACCGTGCCCCTGACGATCGGGCTTTCGGGCGCGGCCCTGGCGGGCATCTTGGGTTTTCTGATTTCACGGACGCTGGTCCGCCGCATGGACGACGGTGATGCCAACGTGGCCGATCAGGCGCACGATGCTTACGTCAGCAGAGCCTTGTCGAAGGCGATCATGCACCTTCGCCGCGCTCGCAACATCTCGGACGGCCCGACCAAGGCCGCTGCCGACACCGCGTTGCAGCAGACCAAAGAGGTCTTCGGTCAGGTGCGCCACCGTGCCGCCACCGCGAAGTCGACATCTTCCTACGTCCAGGTCGAGCGGATCTTCATCTACCTGCAGGTGATCAGCGCCGGGTTCGTCGCGTTCGCTCACGGCGCGAACGATGTGGCCAACGCCATCGGGCCAATGTCGGTGGTCATCGAAATGGCGCGCTCCGTTCCCATGAGGGTGCCCGAGAACACGACCACCGAACTTTGGATCCTCGGCGTCGGCGGTGCCGGCATTGTTGTCGGCCTGGCCACGTGGGGATGGCGCGTGATTCAGACCGTGGGCAAGCGCATCACGGAGTTGACGCCCTCTCGCGGCTTCTGCGCCGAGTTCGCCGCGGCGATAACCATCCTGATGGCGTCGGTCTACAAGCTGCCGATTTCCACGACGCACACGCTGGTCGGTGCCGTTCTGGGCGTCGGCCTCGCTCGCGGTATCGGTGCCCTGAACCTGCGCACGGTGCGCGACATCCTGATCTCGTGGGTCATCACGATCCCCGCAGGTGCGGGGCTGGCGGTGTTGTTCTTTTATGTGCTAAAGGCAATGGCGTGATTTCGCGCTCTGTCATTCCATGACCTGCCCTTTTGAGTGACGAAGCGACGGAGCAGGAGGGCGGAAAAGCAGAAGAGCAGAAAACGGGCAAGCACGAGATCCTGACGAACATTCATTCGCAACGTTGGCGATTTCCTGCTTTTTTGCTTGCCTGATCTTTCCTCCCTCCCCTTCGTCGCTCCGCCGCTACATCGCTTCCTTTTGATCGTTCTCACCTTTCTGCCCGTATGAATCCACCTCCTGCTGGCTGATCCCCAGCCACTCCATCATCTGCGTTTCGTAGACTTTCTGGTGCTCGGTGTTGGAGAAGTCCAGGCGTAGCTCGTTGATCACTTTCGTTCCCTGACCGATCCACAGCCGCCACGTTTCCTGGCTGTAATGGTCGTAGATGTATTGCCCCAGCGGTCCGCGCATCGGCGGGTCGGGAAGGCGCGTACCGGCCTGGCCGGTGCGGCGGTCGACGATCGTATCGGCGCCGGTCGCGGTGGCCACCTGCGGCGCTTCGGCGATCTGCGGCACGGGCGTTCCGAGAGTCTCCAGAAGCGACCCCATCGCTTTTTGCGGCATCACGTCCCCGCGCCGTGCCGCCACCGCGTACCCCTGCGTCAGCAGCGGCCCGGCCTCTTCGCGGCGCTCGAGCTTGATCAGAACCTGGCCAAGCAACTGGTAGGCCCGGGAGAGGTTCTCATCCAGGCGTATCGCCTCGCGCAGCGCTTCGGCGGCATCCTCGTCGCGACCCGCGTCGCGATAGGCGTTGCCGAGGCTGAACCACGCCATCCCGTCGGGAACCTCCTGGGTCATCTTCTCCCACTGGGCGATGCGTTCGTCGATGTCTTGTGGCATCTGTCCGTTATCCTTTAAACTTCGCAAAGTGCTCATTCTGGATCGGGGCGAGA
>CAUZBA010000220.1:0-5793 GCA_963577635.1 Phycisphaerae bacterium | reverse complement strand
CGTCGACGCTTACGGCCCCCGCGTACCGATCGGTGGCGGTGCCCTGAGCGGAAAGGACTTCTACAAGGCCGACCGCGCCGGCGCGATCATCGCCCGCAGACTCGCCAAGGCCATCGTGCTCGCCGGGGTCGCCCGCGAATGCTTCACGACCGTCGCCTTCACGCCGGGGGCCGCACAGTGCAACATTGTGTCGGTCCAGGCCGAGGATGGCCGCCTGCTCGACGCCGCGAGGTTCTGCCGATTGCTGGACCTAGGCCTTAATGGAGCCGGTGACCGCTATACTGAATCCACGAACCTTGTGGAGATCGCTCGCCATGGTCACTTCACTGGGGCAGACCGTCCATGGGAAAGACTCGGCTTAGATTCCGAAACAGAAACAGGCAAGTTGCATGTAGCGCAACAGGCATAATCGCAACTTTGACACACTGACCCATCGGAAATCTACTCAGTCTTTGATTCCCTTGTCGTGACGTTACGGGACGCACTGTCAATTTCGATATCTACAGGCAGAAAACCTGCTGGACCCACGCATCATGCTCGAATTGCCTAAGCGCCGTAACATGGATCAATCAGCGCGTTATGCCGGCGGACCACCCGCGCTTCCAAGGTCACGTCGTCGGGTTTCGTATGGTGTGTTCTGTTCGCCTTGGATCTTCCCGGTAGCCGTATGGTCTTGCAGGCGGCTTGGTCGTTAGGCGGTAGAACCAGCCATAGCAAAGTTTGGGCACGTACTGATTTCCGGATTCGTCTGGATCGTGATCGCGTTTTGCGTCGCCGTCTTCGGTCGTTGGTTGACGACGCTATCTGGCGTTTGGCCAATTCTTGGTTGGCCGATTGTGATAGTCAGCTGTGGCTTTGTGGGTATGTCCTCGCTACACCTCTGCCGCATTACGCGCCTTTAAATGCAAGGTATGTGACCTTGCCCCCTGAAACGAGTCCATGTCGAATGTGAGTGAATTCGGCATGGACGCATTCAGGAAAGGGCAAGGTCAATTGAAACTGCGAGCGTCGGGACCTGGCGTGGTCTGCGACCGGATCCCGTGGAGCGAGCGCTGGCGCGGATCGCGAAGGACGAGCAACTGAGCCCGCAGACACGCAACGACTACCTGACGGCGGCGAAAATGTTTGCCAACTGGATGGTGAAGCAGAAACGGGCCGCCCGTAACCCGATCGCGGCCGTTGAACCCCTCGAACCGGACGATCGCGAACACCGCCGCGCCTTGGAGCCGGACGAGGCCGCCCGCCTGATCGCGGCGGCGGAGGCCGGGCCGACGATGACCGGCCATGACCGCGGGGGCAACGTACGCTGGGAAATGACTGGTCAGGCCCGCACCGCGCTCTACCGCCTGGCCTGCGAGACCGGACTGCGCCGCGGAGCGATCGCCCGACTGAGCGTGGGTGACTTCGACACGGGCAAGGAATCGTCAGTGACCGTGCAGCCCAAGGCGAACACGAAGAACCGCAAGCTCATGACGATCCCCCTGCGCCGACAAACGGCCGACATCCTCCGCGAACACCTGCGCGGCCGCCTGCCCGCCGCGCCTGCGTTCGACATGCCCGCCAAGTGGGAGACGGCCGACATGCTGCGGGCCGACCTGGGGGCCGCACGGGCCGTCTGGATCGCCGAGGGCGCCACGGCCGAGGACCGCGCCAAGCGAGCGCAAGGCGACTTCCTTGCCGTTGTGGACGCAGAGGCGCGACGCATCGACTTTCACGCCTTGAGAACGACCTGCGGAACCTGGCTGGATCAAGCGGGCGTCGCGCTGAGTGTGGCCAAGCGCGTCACCGGCCACACCAGCGAACGCACGTTGCAGCGCCACTACCACCGTGCCACGGACAACCAGACGCGCCGCGCGATCGAAGCGCTACCGCTCGTCAAATTACGCGCCACCGGCACCGACGACGCCGCAGAACAACGACAGCAACCGCGACAGCAACCGGCGTAGCAACGCGCGCACGATCGACCGCGACGACCTGCGACGACACGCGACGATTCGCGCGCTGCGCATCATCGCGACGACGATCACAACCCTTTGTCTTCTACGAACGTACGCGACGCCAAGCAGCGCCACACGAAGAAATTCGCAAACGAGGGTGACGGGATTCGAACCCGCAACCTCCGGATCGACAGTCCGGTGCTCTAACCAATTGAGCTACACCCCCGGATCGTTCGGGCCCCGCGGCGGCCATGCCGCCGGCGGCTCCGGGAGAAGTAATCTAGGTCGGCCACAGGCTTTGTCAAACACGAATTTCCGGCCCGTACCGGAGCCTGAGCTGATTCCATCGCTTGCGCCCTTCGTGCCTTCGTGCCTCCGTGCCTCTCTTCTCCCCTACCCCACCTCACTCACCTTCACCCCACACCCGTTCCGCGCCGACTCGACCGCCGCGTGCAGAACCTTCTGCGTCTCGTAGGCGTCGGCGAAATCGGGCAGGGGCACGACGGGTTTTCTGCCGGACAGGACGGCGAAGATGTCGGCGGCCATGTTCACGAAGCCGTGTTCGTAGCCCAGGGGGTGCGCATCGGGCCACCAGGCTGCGGCGTAGGGGTGGCCGTCGTTGCCGCGGGTGACGTTGATCGTGGACCATCCCTGGAGCTTGCCGGGCAGCGTGGCGTTGAACCACTCGAGCTCGTTCATGCGCTCGAAGTCAAAACGGATCGCGCCCTTGTCGCCGTGGATCTCCATGCGGTTGGCGTTCTTGCAGCCGGTCGCGAGGCGCGTGGCCTCGAAGCTGGAAACCGCGCCGCTCTTGAAACGGGCGAGGAACAGGACCGTGTCGTCTACGGTGCTGCGCCCGGTCTTTCGCCGGCTGCGGGCCGCGCCCTTGCCCAAAATCTCGCCGCCGGATGCGTCGACGACCCGGCGTTGCTTGATGAACGTCTGCTCGATGGCGCCGACGACCTCGACGATCCGGTCGCCGGTGATGAAACGGGCCATGTCGATCAGGTGCGAGTTCAGGTCACCGTGGGCGCCCGAACCGGCGAGTTTTTTCTGGAAGCGCCACAGTAGCGGCGTCTGTGGGCCGCCCCAATCCTGCAGGTAGGCGGCGCGCACGTGGTAGATCCGGCCGAGCTTCCCCTGCTTCACGAGCTGGTGAGCCAGTGCCACGGCCGGGCATCGGCGGTAGTTGAACCAGACGAATGTCTTGCACTTGCGGGCCCGGGCCGCGGCGGCCGCCATGGCCCGGGCGTCCTCGAGCGTGCCGGCGAGCGGCTTTTCTCAGGCGACGTGTTTGCCGGCCTCGAGCGCGGCCAGCGCCTGGTCCTTGTGGATGTGGTTCGGCGTGGCGATGTCCACCAGGTCGACCTGCGGATCATGAACCACCTGGCGCCAGTCGGTGGCCCACTGATTCCAGCCCCACCGATCGGCAAAAGGCTTGAGTTGCCTGGCGTCGCGGGCCGCGACCGTGTGCATCACGGGCTTCGCCGGCAGGTCGAAAAATTTCGCCGCCTTCAGGTAGGCGTTGGAATGCGCCCGCCCCATGAACTTGGATCCGATGAGGGCGACGTTGATGTGGCGGCCGGTCACAGTTCACCAGGTGATGTGTAGAGCGTTATCAGCTCGATCGTAGCGTCTTGAGCGTCGACGAAGCAAGCCTGGCGCGGAGGGCGAAGCAGGGCGACCCCGCTGCGGGTCGTCGATGCAGCACGACTAGGTCGTGTCCCTTAGGTGACTCGTCGGCCAAAGATCGAGCGAGCCGTTCGCTAGCAAGGAGGCCGAAGCAGGCGATGCTGCAACGCATCGGCGATGCAGGCCGACGCCGATAGCGGGCGGTGCAACCGATCGACGCCAGAGGCACCTGCGGGAAACGACCTGTGTCAGGCGCTGTTGCAGACAGCTCAAGACGTTACGATTGGGGTGAGACCGCTCTGTCGGCATCCGGTGCGGCCAGCTTGAGCTGAAAGGCCTGCATTTTTTCGAGGTGGGCGCGGTTTTCTTCGAGCATCGAGTCGAGCTGCCGCCGCAACGCTTCGTCTTCCTCCGCGAGGGCCGCGGCGCGTTCGTTGACGTCCACGCGGCGCCGCGCCTCATCGATCAGGCACGGCAACAGCGATTCGAGCGATGTGAATGGGAATCGGCCCATGTCGATCGAGTAGCTGGCCGGGCGCTGCGGCACCTCCAATTGTTCGAGCATTCCGGTCAGCGCGCGGCCGTGGGCGGTGACGGCATCACCGATGGCCCGGACCTGGTTCCAGATAGCGAACGTTTTCGTCGTCAGGTAGGGCGTCGAGTCGACCACGTAACGCAGCATGCCGCGCGTCGCCAGGGCGACCATCTCGTTCAGTTCCTCGCCCAGCGCTTCGGCGTTCATGGGTGGGTCCCTGTGGCGCTGGCGGTGGCGGCGTCGATCACCGGCACGGGATCCTTCGGGTCGCCGGGCGGCCGGTCTCGATCGGGCTGCACCGCCACCGTGATGTGGCTGTAGTTCCTGGTCATGCGCGCCGCGCCGCCGGGCAGCAGACCGGTCCAGAGTAGCGCCGCGCCGCAGATCAAGAGCAACGCGAAGCCCACGCCGGATGCGGCGATGGCGGGCCGGCTTTCGTGGTCCGGCACCAGGACCATGTAGTAGATCGGACGCAAGTAGTAGTAGAGGCTGATCAGCGTGTTGATCAGCAGCACAGCGATCAGTACAAAACCCGCCCCACTGCCGCCGAACGTGGCCATCGCCTTCATCAGATAAATCTTGCCCATGAATCCGCCGAGACCCGGCATGCCGAAAAGGCTGAGCAGAAACAGGGTCATCATGACGGCCAGGACCGGCGAACGGTTGATCAGACCCGCGTAGTTCCGAATGTCCTGCCCCTTCGCGTCGCCGGTCGATCGGGCCACCAGGGAGGCGACGGTGAACGCGCCGAGGTTCATGAACGTGTAGATCAGAAGATAAAACAGGATCGCGCCGCCCACCGACGCGGCCAGTTCCGGATCGCTGCTGGTGCGCACCAGAACCATGAGGCTCGCGGCCATGATCATGTAGCCCGCGTGCGCGATGGAGCTGTAGGCCAGCAACCGCTTGACGTTGTTCTGGTGGTAGGCGAGCAGGTTGCCCCAGGTGGCGGTGACCGCACCGAGTATCGCCACGCCGACCGCCATGCCGACGAACGCCGAGTCGCCGGGTTGAGCGCCGAAGACATACAGGATGCGCAGCAGAAGGGCCACTGCGGCGCCCTTCGATGCCACGGACAGAAACGTCGTGACTTCGAACGCCGCACCCTGAAAGACATCCGGGCACCAGAAGTGAAGAGGCACCGCCGAGAGCTTGAACGCGACGCCTGCGAACATCGCCACCAGCCCTACGGCAAGCAGTGCCGGGAAGCCCGATGGGACCGATGCCGCCGACGCTGCCACGCCCGCCAGATCGAGCGTGCCGGTCATGCCGTAGACCAGCGACATCCCATAGACCATGATCGCACTGGACGCGGCGCCGAAGACGACGTACTTCAACGAACCCTCCGTACCGACGCGGTGACCCTTGCGGAACCCGGCCAGGGCAAAACTGGGCAGCGACGCGGTCTCGATCGCGATGAAGATCATCAACAGATTGCTGGCCGACGCCATGAGGGCCATCCCGAACGCGGCGCCCAGCAGCAGGCAGTGGAAGTCGGGCACGTCGTACACGCTCGTGTCGTTTCGCGACCCGATCATCCATTGCACGACGACTAGGAGCGTAAACACGATCAGAAGAAGCTTGAAGAACTGGCTGAAGGGATCCACGGTCAGCATGCCATTGAAGACCGACGGTCCCATGAGGTCGGGATTCTGAAGCGTGGCCACGGTCGCGGCCAGCGCCAGCAGA
>CAUZBA010000219.1:0-5793 GCA_963577635.1 Phycisphaerae bacterium | reverse complement strand
CGCGAAGTCTCACCTCTTGTGCGCAGCCGCGATTCTTGCTCTGGGCGCCGCGGTTTATTCTCAGACCCTTCGTATCCCGTTCGTTTTCGACGACAGGCCCAACATCAGTGACAACGAGTTTGTCAGGGTGACCAGCCTCGACCCGGCTGCCCTCTATCGGGCTGCGTTCGACAGCCCGTCGTCGAGGCGACCGGTGGCGAACGTCAGCTTCGCGCTCAATCACGTGTATGGCGGGCACGATGTTCGCGGATACCACGCGGTCAACATCGCGATTCACTTGGTGAATGGGATTCTCGTTTATGCGCTGTTCCTGGTAACGATCGCGTCCAGCCTGCCGGGCCGGGCACGCTCCCGGCCGCATTGGGCCGCCTTGGGCGCTGCCCTGATTTTCATCACCCACCCGATTCAGACACAGGCGGTCACCTACACCGTGCAGCGCATGACGAGCATGGCGGCGATGTTTTACCTGTCATCCCTGCTGCTGTGGATCCTGGGTCGCCGCGGTGTCCCGCCGTGGCGCCGGTGGACCCTGTGGGCGGCGGCGGCGGTGCTGTGGCTCCTTGCACTGGGTACGAAGCAGATTGCGATCACGCTGCCGCTGGTGGTCTGGCTTTATGAGTGGTTCTTCTTTCGGGACCTCAGCCGTGCGTGGTTGAAACGCTGGTCACTGGCCGCCGTGGCCGTCGCGACGATTCTCGTTCTGGTCGGGTTGCTGTACACGGATTTTCAGCCGCTGGCCCGCATCCAGGCGGAGTACGCCGACCGCGATTTCTCACTGACCCAGCGGCTGGCGACACAGCCTCGCGTCGTCGTCAGCTACCTCGCACTGATTCTGTTTCCCCATCCGTGGCGTCTGAACCTGCATCACCACTTCGCCCTCTCGGAGTCGATGATCCAACCCGCGGCGACGGTCGTGGCCGCGGCGGCGCTGGGCGGCCTGTTTGTCCTGTCAGTGTGGACGGTGCGCAGACACCGCGTCGTCGCATTTTTCGGCCTGTGGCTGTTCATCCACCTTCTGGTTGAATCCTCCGTCTGGCCGCTGGAGATGGCCTTCGAACACCGCCTGTATCTGCCGATGTTCGGTGTCGCGATCCTGTGCCTTCATCTGCTGTCCCGTATCGGGTCGGGTGCCCCCTCCGCGGCCCTTGCCGCCATGGTTCTGATTATCTGTGGCCTTTCGAGTGCAACGTTCGCGAGAAATGCCACGTGGCAGCAGCGAGCCCGACTCTGGACGGACGTGATTGCCAAGAACCCGGCGAGTTACAGGGGGCACTCGAACCTGGGAATCGCCCTCAGCGCTACGGGCCAGCACGAGGCTTCGATCCGCGAACAGCGCAGGGCTCTGCGGATCAAGCCCGACTCCGCCATGGCCCACTACAAACTGGGCAAGGCGCTGGGCAACGCGGGCGAACTCGAACAGGCCATCGGTTGCTATCGAGACGCCCTGAGCATCAATCCGCAATTGGTCGCGGCACACAACATGCTCGGCCTGGCCCTCCTGGCAAAGGGGAACGCACACGAGGCGAATGGACAGTTCCTGGATGTCGTGCGCCTCGACCCCAACGGTGCCGAAGGATTCAATAACCTTGGCATGGCCCGTCACGCCCTGGGTCAGCACGACATTGCGATTGATGACTTTCGCACGGCCCTGGCACTGCGTCCTGAATTCGCCGATGCACAGAACAACCTTGGCGAGGCCCTGCGTCGCGCCGGACAATTTGAAGCGTCGATCGAACACTTTCGCCGAGCCCTGGCCATCTCGCCGGGCTACGGCGAGGCCCACTACAACCTCGGATTGACGCTTCGTTCGCTGGGCAGAATGCCCGATGCGGCCGATTGCTTCCGCCATGCCCTGGAAGTCAACCCGCACTGGCCGGACGCGCGCTATCACCTTGCCCACGCCCTGATCGCGCAACACCTCGTGGACGCCGCGGTAACGCAGTTGCGTCGAACAGTGCGGGAAAGCCCGGATCACGTCGCCGCCCTGAACGAACTGGCCTGGCTGCTCGCGACGAACCACGAACACACCGGATCGGCCGGCAACGACGCGCAGGAGGCAGTGACGCTGGCCGAGCACGCCGCGAAGTTGACCACGAATCGAAGCCCTTCCATTCTCGACACCCTGGCCGCGGCGTATGCCGCAGCACATCGCTACGACGCCGCCGCGCGGACGGCGCGCCGGGCCATGACGCTTGCCGTGGAATCCGGCCGGGACGAACTTGCGGAGGAATTTCGCCGGCGCCTCGATCGTTACGAGCAACACTTGCCAGTCGAGTCCGGGCAGTAGACGTTTCGGAGTTGACAGGATTTACAGGATGAAAAAAGAGATCTACAGGATGGATATCGGTGTGGGGCAAGAAAGAGCAGGAAAGCAGCAGAGCGCAAGAGCAGGAAAGCGGAGCAGAGAGCAGTAGACAGGTTTTACACGATTGACAGGATCTCTTGGGGACCAGGAGGAGCGAGACTCTCTGTCATGCCGGAGAGATGCGCCCGCCAAGTCCCCACGCGCACCCCCAATCCGATCCTGTTGATCATCCGATCCCATCTTGTAAATCCTGTCAAAATCCTACCGTGTGCCGTAGCCTCGGCGCGCTTTACCAGAGCCGAATTACAGTCACACCTGGCGGGCAGCCCGGTTCGTGAGCAGTGCGTCACTGAAACATCTTCAACTGGTGCTTCTCGAGCCCCAGCTTGGTGACCGGCTCATTGACGTCCAGACGATATTGTCCACTGAAGCATGCATGGCAATAGTGTTCGGGCGGTCTGCCGACGCACCCGAGCATGCCCTCCAGCGAAAGGTAGTACAGGCTGTCCACGCCGAGGAAGGCGCAGATCTCGTCGACGCTGCGTGAGGCGGCGATCAACTGCTTGCGATCGTCGAAATCTATTCCGAAGTAGCAGGGGTGGCGGATCGGAGGGCAACTGATCCGCAGATGGATCTCGCTGGCCCCGGCGCGGCGCAGGTGGTCCATCTTGGCACGCGTCGTCGTGCCGCGCACGATCGAGTCGTCCACGACGACGATCCGCTTTCCGGAAATGATTTCCGCGATCGGGTTGAGCTTGAGCTGTACCGCGGCGTTTCGCTGCGCCTGTGAGGGCTGAATGAAGGTTCGCCCGACATACCGGTTGGGCACGATGCCTTCGCGGAACGGGATCCCGCTTCCGCGGGCGAAACCGAGCGCGGCCGAACGGCCCGAGTCCGGCATGGGAACGACGCAATCAGCCGTCACGGGCGCTTCGGCGGCCAGTTTCTCGCCCAGCTTCTCGCGCACGATCTGCACCGTGTCACCGAACACCCTGGAACTGGGGCTCGCGAAGTAAACGTGCTCGAAGATGCAGTGGGCGGCGTCTTCGGGTTTGGAAAACTCTCTCGTGCTGACCCCCTCGTCATTGATCGTGATGATCTGCCCCGGTTCAACCTCTCCGATACAGCGTGCGCCGATCACATCAAACGCCACCGTTTCGCTCGCCACGCAATGATCGCCGTCGTCCGTTCGTCCCACGACCAGCGGTCGCCAACCCCACGGGTCGCGGACCGCCTCGATCCGGTCATTGAAAAGAAACACGAGGCTGTAGGCTCCCTGCAGGTGGTCCAGCGTCTCAACAAGCGAATCCGCGTGCGACAGGTGATGTGCCGCCAGCAGATGGATGATCACTTCCGTGTCGGTTGACGTGCGAAAGATGTGTCCACGCTTCTCGTACTCGTGACGCAGGACCGCGGCGTTGATCAGGTTTCCATTGTGGCCGACCGCGACCTGTCCGCCGATGTACTCGCACAGAAGTGGCTGGGCGTTGTTGGTCTGGCTGGAGCCGGTGGTCGAGTAGCGATTGTGGCCGATGGCGCCCTTGCCGCGGAGCTCGTCAAGGGTCTTGGGCGTAAACACTTCCGACACCAGACCCATCCCGACGTGGGCCTGCAGCGAACTGCCGTCGCTGACGGCGATTCCGGCCGACTCCTGCCCACGGTGCTGCAGGGCGTAGAGGGCCGTGTAGCATTGCCATGCGCTTGTCTTTGGCCCCCAGATGCCGAAGACACCACATTTTTCCTTCGCTTCGTCGGACATAGGGAGTGACGAACGCAGCCACGGTGTGCGGCTGCCCGTAGGACGCAGGGCGACAACCGACGGTAGCGGTGCGTCGCAAAACGGTCAAGGCCCGCGCTGCGGAGGGATTCAACATGGGCCTGATCGACCCGTAATAATCCATTTTTCGGGATCAGCGATCAGGGATGGACGGCTTGCGCGATGCGAACGCGATCCGCATCGGCCGCCGCGTCGGCGTAGACAAAATGGTGCTCGATGTATCGTGCGACGTAATCGATGATGCTCTTTGCCTCGGGGATGTCCGGATTCGAGGTGGTGCCCATCGGTTCGAATCGCATGTCCTTGAAGCGACGTACCGCTTCGTGCAGGGGCAGCCCATATTGAAGGGCCAGGCTGAACGCCCGGCAGAACCCATGCACCAGGCCGCTGAGCGTTGACCCTTCCTTCGCCATCTTGATGAAGATCTCACCGGGACACCCATCGTCAAAGAGGCCGAGCGTCAGATAGCCCTCGTGGCCCATGATGCGGAATTTGTGGGTCACCGAGTTGCGTGTCGTCGGTAGCGGCTGGCGATGGGCGATCACGGTGGGATTATCGGTCCGCCGGCGCGGTGGCCTGCAATACCCGTGGCAGGTCATTATCCTCCGCCTCATGGCAGGGGCCCAAGTGGATACGGCAAGTGCGACCGCGATCCGCCGAGCCCTGGTTCGCTGGTACGACCGGCACCGGCGGCGTCTGCCCTGGCGACGCGCGAATCCCGATCCATATCTGGTCCTGGTCAGCGAAACCATGCTGCAGCAGACGCAGGTTGCCACGGTGATTGATTATTACCGCCGGTTCATCGAGGCATTCCCGACCGTCGGGGCCCTGGCCGACGCCGACGAGCGGCAGGTCCTGCGTCTCTGGCAGGGCCTGGGGTACTATCGCCGCGCCCGGCACCTGCACCAGGCCGCGAAACAGATCGTGGCTGAATTTCGCGGCCGGGTCCCGGCCGACGCGGCCACGCTGCTCTGTCTGCCCGGGGTAGGCCGTTACACCGCCGGCGCAGTGGCTTCCATCGCGTTCGACCGGCCCGAGCCGGTGCTCGACGGCAACGTCAGCCGCGTCCTGTCCCGATGGTTCGCGATTCGAACCCCCATCGACGAACCGGCGACGAATCGACTGCTCTGGGACCTGGCCCGGCGCGTCGTCCCACGATCGAGGCCGGGACGCTTCAACCAGGCGATGATGGAACTGGGCGCCCTGATATGCACAGCCCGTCGGCCACGGTGCCACCAGTGCCCCGTCGCGTCCCGCTGCCGCGTCGGGATGACCGATGAGGCCGAGTTGCTCCCGGCGCGGGCGAAGAAGAGGGCGCCGCGCCCGGTGACGCACCACGTTTTGGCCATTCGCAGGAGGGGTCGGTACATCTTTGAGAAGCGCGACGGCGACGGCCTCTGGTCGCACATGTGGCAGTTGCCGACCGCCGAAGGACTGGGCACGCGCCCGGGGCCGAAAGGCGTCGCATCGTGGCTGCTGCGGCATCGCGGCCTGGACGCAATGCCGCCTGCCCGCGTCGGCCAGTTCACGCACAAGACGACCCACCGCACGATCGGTTTCGTTCTCTGGCAGGTGGATTCGCCCCGCGGCCGTCTGCCTGCTGACGCGGTCTGGCGCCGGCTCGACCGGGTCGACGACCTGCCGCTGGCCAATCCGCAGCGTCATGCCCTGTCGTTGCTGGGGGAAAGGCACGAAGGCACGTAGGCACGAA
>CAUZBA010000218.1:0-5847 GCA_963577635.1 Phycisphaerae bacterium | reverse complement strand
TGGGTCACTCCATGTCTGCGGCCGCTGGCGACCCGCTGAACAGCGATCATTGGACATTGAACCGTGTTCAGATGAATCGGGTTCAGCGAGTGAACACGGATCATTCTTCGATTCTGTGCGAATCGTGTGAAGTCATCGGAACAGGCACGAAGGCACGGCACGAAGGGGGGAGCCGTCGTTCGGCGATCGGTCGGCCGTGGCGGCCGTCGCGCCACCTCCCCCTTCGTGCCGTGCCTTCGTGCCTCCTTCAAAGCAAAAGCGCGTACTCACCAAGCGTCACATAAGATTCCGCCATGGCTCCACTGACCCTGCCCAACGGTCGCGATGTCAGCCTGGAACGGCCGCTGATCATGGGCATCCTGAATGTGACGCCGGACAGTTTTTCTGACGGCGGGCACTGGGTCGATCCGCAGTCGGCAACTCGGCACGCGCTGGACATGGCCGAACAGGGCGCCGGGATCATCGACGTCGGTGGTGAATCGACGCGACCGGGGTCGCAACCGGTGGCCGATCGGGAGCAGTTGCGACGGGTGGTGCCGGTGATCGAACGGCTCGCGCACGCCCTGAGCCAAAACCACGGTGACGTCCCGATCAGCATCGACACATCGAGCTGCACCGTCGCCAAGGCGGCGCTCGAAGCGGGGGCGTCGATCCTCAATGACGTCTGCGCCGGGAGGTCCGATCCCGCGATGTTCGAACTGGCCGCCCGAAGCGCCGCTCCCATCGTCCTGATGCACATGCAGGGGTCACCCCGAACGATGCAGCAGGAACCGACGTACGTCGATGTCGTCAAAGAGGTGAAACATTTTCTTCGCCAGCGGGCGGACGAGGCCGTCGACGCGGGCGTGCGACCGGACCAGATCATCGTGGACCCGGGAATCGGCTTCGGCAAGACGCGCCACCACAACCTCGCACTCCTGGCGCACTTGGACCAGATCGTTGCGGGTGGATTTTCCGTCCTGCTGGGGACCAGTCGCAAGCGGTTCATGGGCGACCTGTGCATGGGCACGGACGGCACGGCGCCAAAGCCGAGCGAACTGGTTGAGGCGACATGTGCGACAACGACACTGGGCGTTGCCGCAGGCGTTGCCATCTTTCGCGTCCACGATGTCAAGGCGAACCGACACGCGGCCGATGTGGCATGGGCAATTCGTCGGGCCCGCACCGCGACCTGAGCAGCGCCCCTGCTGCTGTCACACAATTTCAGTGTCGGCGCAGACGCTACCCGCGGCTACTCGGCGGGTTTGGTCGTGGGCCCGTCCGGAGCGTCAGGAAGCTCGGCATCCGGCACATCCGGCACCGTCACGGTATTGCTGTCGTCACCGCAAGCACCCAACATCAAAGCTCAGGCCATGACGGAGGTAATCAAAACCGAACGAAACATGGGATCTCCTTTCGAATGTCGCGTCCTTCTAGAGCGATGGGCCCGAAAATGCGAGCACGGCTGGAGACCCGGTATTGGGCTGTCGGGGCACGGGCGGGTCAAATGGCCAGCGTCGCGCCACCCAGGGAAACGAGCACCGTTCCCGTCAATGAACTGGGTTCAGTCCAATCGGCCTGGTCATCGTCGTCCTGTATGGCGAACGACCCATAATCTCAACTTTCGTACGTGTAGTAGCCGGCTGTCGCGGCTGCCAGAGCCTGTGGCCCGCACCCCGGGTGAACCTCTTTCACACAAGTCACTTGGTTCTCAGACCTTGGACATGGCCCAGGCGGATATCGGAACCCATCAGCGCTGCCGGACCGGTCGATTCATAGATTAATCCTATTCGAGCTTACCGGACGCTGCGGCCGATTATTTGATCCAAGTTAGTTTATAGTAAAAGTTTATAACGTTGAACGCCTCCCCTGTATTCCTTCAAGCCGCGAACCGCGGATGTGCGATATCAATACTGGTAACGAGATCCACGGACGGGGATCATTGATGGGTCATCAATGATCGCCACGATCTGGGTGCATCTGCGACAATCCCGGGGTTGCGGTCAGGGTCGCGAATCGGAATTACCCGCTACTCCGCCAGGGAGCTATCCGATGGATCAACTAGACGCAATCGGCCGGACCGGCGCCAGGCCGGGGGTCACGGCCGGCAACGCAGTCGGCAACGCGAATCCGCTGGTCCCGTCGGCACGCGTGTCACCGCCCCGCAGCGCCGACCGCGCGGAGTTCTCCGACGCCGCCCAGCTTCTGAGTCGTCTAAAGGAGCTGCCCGACGTACGCAACGATCTGGTCGAGCGAGTCCGCGGAGAGATCGCCACGGGTACGTATCTTACGGACGCGAAACTTCGGCAGGCGATTGATGAGATGTTAGAGGACATCTGATCCGCAACCCGCGGCAGTCTCAAGTCAAAAGTCAAAAGTCGCAAGTCAAGGAGCCGGACGATATGGCCCGCAGCGTGTTGCGAGTCTGCGGTCGCCGTTTGCGCGCCGCAGAATGGGCCGCCTCCTTGACTTGCGGCCTTCAGACTTGCGACTTGCGACTCGCTGAAACGTTCACGCGGCGAATCGCCGCGCGATTGTTTCAGAGCCACACGCGGCCCCAACCACATCGGGGTGAAATTGCCGGCCGCGCTGCGCACGCAGCTCGTTGAGGCTGCTGGCCACCGACCTGGCAGGACAGTAGGGCCGTTCGCTGAGCTATGGTGACCAGGGCGTCTGCGGCACATAGGATCGAGGCTCCGATTGGGATCGGTTCCTCGTTCGGCGCGTCGACCCGGCGGCTGCCGGCGCGGGTGGGGGCCGCGTCGAACCGACGATGGTGATGACGGATGCAGGATGTGGCGTCGCGATCGAGTCCCAGCCGCCGGGCGATCAAGACGCCGTATTCTTCGTGGCGCTCCATGAGGCGCCACTCGTCGGCCGACAGGCCCGCCGGCTTGGCGAGAAGGGTCTCAGGGATCATGCACTTGCCAATGTCATGCAGCAAGCCTGCGATTCTCGTTATTTCGAGGTCTTTTCGTGGCAGCTTCATCACTTGGCCAATGTGATGGGCCATCTCGCTGACACGCTCGCAGTGGTCGGTCAGGTGCTCCCACTGAACCGGACCGAGGTGGTCCCGCGAACGCCGCAGCAGGCGCCTGCGGCGCCGTTCGATGTCGCCCTGTCGGCAGTTGGTGAGTCCGCGCAGATGGCTGACCAAAAGGCGGGCCAGGGCGGGGGGGGGCGTGCCTCTCGGCCGTGGGCATTCTGATCGGCACCGGGCTGGATCATGGCGTGGGCACCCACGGGTAGTCTGGCAGCACACAGGCGGCGGCAATGATTGGTTCGGCCAGCGTGTCGCCGGGCTTCAGCGCCGACCGAGCCCAATTCCACAATGGTTGGCGCGTGACGGGCCATATCTCTCGCAGGCGAGCCAGGCAGCAGCACCCGTACGTTCGGCCCGATCGGGGCGACAGCCGCATTCGCCCCAGCCGTAGCGACCGGCGGGCCGGAGGTCTTGTGTGTAAGGGTCGTGGTGACTGCGACGCTCAAACCGCTGCACCGATGAGTTAGGGCTACGAAAAACCCCGGGCGTGTGGGGAATTGCCCGGGGCGGATTCCTCGGACGTAGGGGGGTCGTCCGAGGAGATAGCAGGGTTGTCAAAGGGTAGTCTCCACCCGCAACGCAGACAACGCCGGGCACACCACTTGCCACGGTTTCCCCGCAGATGCCACCCAATTAGCCTCTCCCACACCCACACCCCGGACACCGAGGTGATCTAGGCGCCGGGGAACAGGTCTCAGCCGCACCTGACCGATTGGTCGTCTTCCTTTGTCTGAGCGTACTTAAGTCCGGCCCCCAATGGGCAAGACCGGGTGTTTAGTGTATAAGATGCTTTAAAAGATAGTTTTACGATCACAGGCGTGCGGGTCGCATCGCACGGGATAGGGGTTCTGGAAGCGATAGCCGCGGTGGGCAGTAACTATCCCCATTTATGGGTGTCCTATAGTTGGAGAGCCGGTTCCGGGAATTTCATCCGGCGGGAAGCGGAGCCCGCCTCCAGTGATCAACCATGCGCATTGGTCCACACGCCATTCGATTTCTTCCCGTCTTTTCGCTTCTGATCGGCGCCTCTGCGGCCCGGGCGACGGATATCGACGGTCTCGTCGTGCAGTTGAGTTCCAAGAATGCGGAAACGAGGCTCGAGGCGACTCGAACTTTGAGCCGGTTGAAGCCCGTGCCGATCTCGGCTCTGCCGCGGCTGATTGTCAATCTCAAGGCCACGCGGCTGGAATCCGAGCAACTGGCCATCGTCGATGCGATCGGACGGTTAGGCGCCGATGCCGAGGACGCGGTGCCGACACTGCTGGAGGTCTTTTCGAAGGCCCCGGACACCCGCCTGGCGTGGGCGATTCTTGACACGGTCGAGCGGATCGGTGAGCCGGCGGTTCCCCCTCTGATATTGGGGCTGCGACAGCGCAAGGAGGCCGTCCGACTCGCCGCGGCTCGATCGCTGAATCGGCTCGGCCCGCGCTCGTCGGCCGCCGTTCCCAATCTGATCGCGGCGCTGCGCGACACGCGTGCTTACACCGACGCGCGGGCCGAAATCGTCGCTGCCCTGGGGGCGATCGGGCCCGAGGCGAAAGCCGCAGTGGAAGAGCTGATCGGGTTGTTGCGCGGGCAGCGCCTCGAACTGAAAGTCGCGGCGGCCGAAGCCCTCGGGCGCATAGGGCCGGAGGCTGCGCCGGCGGTGTCGGATCTGCTGGCCATACTCGAGCATGGGCCCGAGCCGCTGAAGGTGGAGGCTGTTCTGGCACTGGGGGAAATCGGGCCGGTGTGGCCGCAGGTCGTTACCGCACTCATTGCGACGCTGGAGTCGGACAGCGACCGCTTGCGCGATGCGGCGGCTCGGGCCGCGGCGAGTCTCGGACCGGCCGCCTCCGACGCGGTGCCCGTACTGATCGAGGCGCTTTCGAAACAGCAGCAACACCAGTTGACGGTCGAGGCGCTTGCCGCGATCGGCGCGCCGGCCGTCGCGGACCTCGGTAACGCACTGGGGCGCGACGACGGGCAGATCCGCCGTGGTGCGGCCCTGGCACTGAAACAGATCGGCGCCGACGCCACCGCCGCGGTACCGCAGCTCAGTGCCGCATTGGCGGACTCGGATCGCTATTTCGCTCGCGACTGTGCCGAGGCGCTGGCAGTGATCGGTCCCGAGGCTCGCGCGAGCGTCCCCGATCTGGTCGCGGCCATGGGCGACTCGGACGAGAAGACACTGCATCGCTTTCATCACGCGCTGAGATTGATTGGTCCCGCCGCGCCCGACGCGGTGCCGGCGTTGCTGGAAAATGTCGGCCACGAGGAGGCGAAGGTTCGCCAGTTCGCCGTCTGGTCATTGGGAAGGATAGGCCCCGCCGCAGCCGCGGCGCGTTCGGCGCTGGTCGCGGCGTTTGAAGATCAGGAGATTTACGTGCGGGTCTGGGCCGCTTGGGCCCTGGGAAGGATCGGTGGCCTCCCGGCTGAAAGGAGCCTGGGCGTGGTACTGGCAGGCCTGCGCAGTCGCGAAGCCGACACCCGCGCCGCGGCGGCCGAGACGCTGGGCCGCCTCGGGCCCGGTGCGGCCCCCGCCGTGGCGCCGTTGATTCAATCGCTGCGCGATCGTCACGAAGGCGTACGGATGTGGGCGGCGTGGTCGTTGGGACAGATCGGGCACGACGCATCGTCCGCCATCGGCCCCCTGACCGAGTTGCGTGGCGACCGCAGTGCGCAGGTGCGCATTTGGGCACAAAGGGCGCTGGAGCGAATAAAGAGGGACAGGCAGGCAGGGGATTAGCGATGGAGCGACGGAGCGACGAAGGGGGAACCAGGAGTATTCCAACCGGACCGCCTCTGTGATGTGCGGATAGTTAATCGATTCACAGGACTCTCCA
>CAUZBA010000217.1:0-5891 GCA_963577635.1 Phycisphaerae bacterium | reverse complement strand
CCGGGCAGGTCGGCGACGATGCTCGCCGCGCGGCCCAGAACGTGATTGCTCAGCGTGCTCTTGCCGACGTTCGGTCGACCCACGACAACAACTGACGGCGGGTCGATAAGTCCGTTGAGGGTTTCGCTCTGTCGAAGAATCTCGTCGGGTGGATTCCGCGATTCACGCGGCGCCGCGACCCAACCGCGCCACAGGCGCGCCTGGGCGGCCAGCAGGTCAACGGCCAGGGGACTCGCCGCTTCGGCCACGGCCCGCAGCATCTCGGCTTCGATCGGACACGTTGCCTCCGGGTATTGCTCCGCCGCCGTCGGCTCGGCTGCATAGACCGCGCCCCATTCGATCAACCGGTCGACCAGCAACTGAATCAGTCGTGGCCCGCCGTGGGGCATGACCTGCGCCCAGTCGTCACGCATGAGCACCG
The DNA here is from genome assembly GCA_963577635.1 of Phycisphaerae bacterium. Lineage (GTDB taxonomy): Bacteria > Planctomycetota > Phycisphaerae > Phycisphaerales > Phycisphaeraceae > CAUZBA01. Next base: position 5,470 of record CAUZBA010000217.1, on the reverse strand, counting down.
CGAAGCCCTGGTCGAGTTGCGCCAACTCCACCAGGCGCAAACGGCCATGCGGCCAGTCGCCGCGGCCGGTGAGCCGGGCCAGGAGCGCTGTCGTGCCCGGCCCGAAGACTTGAATCAGACCGATCGCGCCGGGGTTCGGCGGTGTGGCCACCGACAGAGCGGTTTCACCCATGACGTAGCGTCCTGAGTTGGCTGCATCTGCGCCTGGCACAGGTCGTTTCCCGCAGGTGCCTCTGGCGTCGATCGGCTGCGCCGCCCGTTCGCGGCATCGGCCTGCATCGCCGATGCGTTGCAGCATCGCCTGCTTCGGCCTCCTTGCGAGCGAACGGCTCGCTCGATCTTGGGCCGACGAGTCGCCTGCGGAACACGACCTAGTCGTGCTGCATCGACGACCCACTGCGGGGTCGCCTGCTCCCGCCTTCGCGAAGCCCGCTTCGGCGGGCGAAGGAAGGTCGCCCTCCGCGCCAGGCTTGCTTCGCCGACGCTCAAAACACTACCTCATGGGCGAAAACGCTCTAGCCGCGGGACGTCGTCGCTCACGCTTCGGCACGCCGCCGCATAGGGGCCGGCTGCATCGGCCCGCCGGTAGGAAAGTTGACGGCGTGCAGACCCATCGCGATCATCGCCGGGAGGACCATCGGGATCAGGCGACCGTGCAACATCGTGAGCACCAGGCCAAACAGGGATGCCGCCTCCAGCAACGTCAGCAGAAGGATGTTGCCCAGAACATATCCCCGCGGCGTGATCGCGTCTGCCTGCCAGTGACGCTTGTAGATCTGTTTGCGCGCGAAGCCGCCCACGACGGCCGCCACGACAAGAAAGGCGACCTCGAGCCCGAACAGGAACATCGCCAGGTCCCCGAGGTCGCGTTCACTGCCGTGCCCCACGGCGACGACCACGACCAGTAGCGCGACCGGGCCGAGCAGCAACCCGCCCCAGATCACGCGCACGCCCACCAGCGCGTTGGCGGGCGACGCGGTGCTCCAGTCGCCGCGGCGGGCGGTCACAGTGATCTCACGGAGGCGCGCGGCTCGCACATCACGACCCTGTTCCGAGGGACGCTCCGTGCATGCGTCAGATTAAGTACGGTTCGAGCGACGAAGGGTTGCGGTTTGGACGCCAGCGTGCTTCGGTTGTGCGTTACTCTAAATCGGTGGGCCGTCCGGTTATCGTATGGGCCATCGCGAGTAACTCTTTCCCTCCCTTCGTCGCTTCGTCGCTTCGTCGCGCCGTCGCTAATCATGACTGGATAATCCCTCTGACTACCTTTGATCACGACGCGCCCCTCTTCATCCCGGCGTCGTCTTCCATCGCGGTCCTGACGGTCGCGGCCACGCCGAGCAACGAGAGGTCCGGCACGACGCGATCGACCAGGTCGAATCCCTCGAACAGCGTCTCGGCGTCGCCGCCGGTTACCACGACCATCGGGAACGCACCGGAGATCTCGGCGTACTGCTCGACGAGTTCGCGCACCAGACCGCGCACGCCGTGGTACACGCCGCTGCGCATGGCCTGCACCGAGTTGTGACCGATGGGTTCCTCGGGCCGCTTCCATTCCACGGACGGCAATAGGGCCGTCCCCTCGTGCATCGACCGGAGCATCATCTGCGCGCCCGGCACGATGGCCCCGCCGTGGTAGGTGCCGGCGCCGTCAACGAAATCGACGGTGATCGCCGTGCCCGCGTCCACGACCACGCACGCCTGTTGCAGCACGTCATAGGCCGCGGCCGCATTGAGCAGGCGATCCTCACCCACGATCGCCTCGGGATCCAACTGCCTTCCGATCGGGATGCGCAGATCCTGCTCCACGCGAATGGGCTTCAGTTTCAAGCGATCCTTCACATGGCTGCTGATCCAGTCTGAAATCTCAGGCCGCACCGAAGCGATCACGGCCATGGCGTCTTTCGTCTCGCGCAGGTGCGTCGCCGTCTCCTGCAAGCCGGCGACGATTGCATCACGCTTCGCGTTGTCGATCCTGCAGCGATGAACCAGGTCGCCGTCGACGAACGCGCCCAGTCGTGTGCTCGTATTCCCCACGCAGATGGCGAGAAGGTTGAGCTGCATGGGCGTATTGTAGCAGGCGGAGAGCCAGAAATGGTCGCCGCAACCGAGCCATGCCCGTGGCTGCAACGCAACGCGTTGTAGTTCATTAATACAAGCGTCAGGCTGCACGGACTGCAGGGCGTTGCCCTGCAGCGACGGGGTTAATGTGCACGCGGGCATTCAACGTCATTCGGCCCAAGCGGCAACAATGTGAAGACACACGCTATCCTTATTCCATGCTCATCGATCGCGCCGTGATCGAGGTTCGCAGCGGCAAGGGAGGCGATGGCTGCGTCAGCTTCCGTCGCGAGAAGTATGTCCCAAAGGGCGGTCCGAACGGTGGTGACGGAGGGCGCGGCGGTTCGGTCATTCTGGTCGCAACGATGGGAATCGACACGCTGCGTGACCTGGGCTCCAAACGACTATGGCGCGCGGGCGACGGGAAGGCCGGAATGCCCTCGCAGAAGCACGGCAGCAACGCAGAAGACCTGACCATCGAAGTGCCGCCCGGCACTCTGGTCTACGACGAGCAGGACGGCACGCTGCTCATGGATCTGGACACGCCGGATCAGCGCGTGGTCGCGGTCCGTGGCGGTCGTGGCGGGTTCGGCAACGAGCATTTCAAGTCGCCGACCGATCAGGCCCCGGTCCGATTCACCGCCGGCGAAGCGTCGCAGCAGCGCGTCCTGCGGCTTGAACTGAAGCTCGTCGCGGACGTCGGGCTCGTCGGCATGCCCAACGCCGGCAAGTCGACGATGCTGGCCGCCGTGTCCTCGGCGAAACCGAAGGTCGCCGACTATCCGTTCACGACGCTCGAACCGCACCTGGGCATTGCCGAACTTCCCGGCGAGCTGCACGCCAATTCCAGGCGCCTGGTGCTCGCGGACATCCCCGGTCTGATCGAAGGAGCCAGCCGCGGTAAGGGGCTCGGTGACCGTTTTCTGCGCCACATCGAACGCACGCGTCTGCTCATCCACCTGATAGACGCGGCACCGCCCGATGGCGCCGACCCTGTAATCCGGTACCAGACCATTCGCGCCGAGCTGGCCGCGCACTCCGCGGTCCTGGCGGACAAGCCGCAGATCGTCGTCCTGAACAAGGTGGACCTGGTCCCCGATGACGCCGAGCGCCGCGCGATGATCGAACGGCTCGAGCAGGCGGCGGGCACGACGGTTCTGGCCGCAAGCAGCGCGACACGCCAGGGACTCCGGGAGCTGCTCGAAGAATGCTGGAAACGACTTGGCAGAATTGACCCGCGGGGTGGAGGCGATCGCCCTCAGCCATAGTGGCTGAATGCATCTGCGTTAAGCCTCATGTACCGGTCTTGGCAGCCGGTTCCACCTTCACCTTGCGACCCTGGAACCGGACGGTGCCGTCGGTCAGGGCGTAAAGCGTGTCGTCACTTCCGCGCCCGACCATGTAGCCGGGCTTGAACGGCGTACCGCACTGGCGGACGATGATGGCGCCAGATCGGGCGAACTGGCCGCTGTAGAGCTTGATGCCCCGGTACTGCGCGTTCGAGTCGCGCCCGTTCTTCGTGCTGCCCTGACCTTTCTTATGCGCCATGGTTCACCTCGTGCGGCTGGGTCCAGCAGTATAGCTAATCTCGTGGATTTCGCCACAAAGGACCGCGGGGATTTTTCCTCAGAGGTCACAGCGGAGACAGAGGGACAGTGATCAGAAACAAGAATCACTATCGACCAAGACAACACAGCCGCACGATCGATGCCTCTGGTCCTCTCTTGGTTTGCTCTGTGACCTCTGTGGCCAATTCCCGCTCCCCTCCGGGTTGGTATCCTGGCGCTCATGGCCGAGCTGGGTGTCAACATTGACCACGTGGCGACGATCCGCCAGGCCCGCCGGACGTACGAGCCGGATCCGTTGTGGGCCGCGGTCGAAGCACAGCTCGGCGGGGCCGACTGCATCACCATGCACCTGCGCGAGGATCGGCGGCACGTGCAGGACCAGGACCTCGAACGGGTCAAGGCGGCCTGCCAGGTCAAGTTGAACATGGAGATGGCGGCCACCGACCAGATGGTCGAAATCGCGTGTCGCATCCGGCCCCACATGGCCACGCTCGTGCCCGAGGGCCGGCAGGAAGTCACCACCGAGGGCGGACTCGATGTCGCCGGCGCGGGCCCGCGCATGGCGCAGGTCACCGCACGCCTGCAGGAGAATCGAATCCGCGTCAGCGCATTCATTGACGCCAAGGCCGACCAGATCGATGCGGCCGCCGCGGCCGGATTCGAGATGTGCGAAATCCACACCGGTCCGTACGCCGATTTGTTCCACGAATTCGGCGGCGACCTGGCGAACGATCGAGTCGCCGCCGAAGTCGCGGCGATCGCCGAATCCGGCCGGCGCATCTCGCAGGCCGGCATGCGCTTCAATGCCGGTCACGCACTGACCTATGTGAACGTCGCCCCGATCGCCGCCCTCGACGGCATTCGCGAGCTGCACATCGGCCACAGCATCGTCAGCCGGGCGGTGTTCGTCGGCTTTCGACGCGCCGTGACCCAGATGAAGCGCCTGACATGAGCGTGTCCCACCTGGGTCGGCTCGGAGGGCCGTCATAGGACGTTCCTGCCCGGTGTGGAAGGCGGTGGAAACGGGACCAGCGGCCCCACAGGCATTGTCCGCGGCCGTCCGCCGCGCGACTTGAAGACCGGTCCGCATGCCGACCCCGGTGCCGCCAGTCCAGTGGTCTGCTCGACTTGCGTCACCGGTGCCTCCGGCGTAAACTTGCGGGTCGAATGGGCACCCTCCGCCCCTGGTGGATCAGGCGGGCAACACCCTCATGCCGGCAGCTTGCCTAGGCAGTCCCCGCATTCCCCCTCGTCCTTATTGGAGTTGACGTGATGAACCAACTACTACGCTATAGCGGCGGCTATGGCGGCGGCTATGGCGGCGGCCGGATCGGATGTTGGATCTGCGTGGGCGTCCTGGCGGGTCTGTGCGTCCTGGCGGGGCCCACTGCCGCCGACGACTCCACCGACCGGACGGTTGCCGAGTTGTACCAGCAGTTCATCGACCAATACACGCGCGGCGAGTATCAGGATGCAAAGAAGACGGCCCGGCGCATCGACCCCGTGCAGTTGCCATCCGAGATGCGCGTGTCGCTCTATGAAAAGATCAAACAGATCGACCTTAACACCACGCAGGTTGCGGACCTGAGATCGGTGCTGGAACAGGCTGACGCGGCTCACAAACGGGGCGATCTGAGTACGGCACTGGGCCTGTACAAGAAGATCCTGGAGGACAAAAAATCGGGCAAGAAGCAGCGCCAGTTGGCCGGCGCGCGCCTCGCCGAGATCGCCCGAGTCCAGGACCAGCAGCGCACGCGATTGCGCCAATCGATCGACCAGGCCCAGGCCGACATCAAAGCGGGCCGGTACGACGCGGCCGAAGACAAGCTCTCAGCGGTGAA
>CAUZBA010000216.1:0-5895 GCA_963577635.1 Phycisphaerae bacterium | reverse complement strand
CCCCAGTTTTGCAGGCATTTTCGATGCGAATTGACCAGAAAGAAGATAATGGCTCTCATAACCAGTTGTCATTATTCAACTTCTAACCGGACAGCTGTGACAGTAAACAATAAATCGATTTACTGCTTATTGTTTGTTGTTTGTTATCCGCTTCGCGATCGCGACGGCTACCCTACGTTCGCGGATCGCGGGCAACGTCCTCGGGCACGACCGGGTCGCGGCCGACGCAATAGTAGGTAAAACCCTTCTCTTTCATGGTGACCCTCCGATAGAGGTTCCGCCCGTCGAATATGACCGGGCTTTTCATGCGCTTCTTCATCTGGTCGAAGTCGGGCCGCTTGAAGTCGTCCCAGTCGGTGCAGACGATCAGCGCATCGGCGCCGTCCAGGGCGCTCATGAGATCCTCGGCGTACGCGACACGGTCGCCCAGCACCTGGCGACAGGACTCTACGGCCACCGGGTCGTGCGCCGTCACCGCCGCGCCGTGCTGAAGCAGGTGCTCCATGATCGTGATCGACGGGGCTTCGCGGACGTCGTCGGTGCCGGGCTTGAACGCGATACCCCAGACGGCGAATGTCTTGCCGGCCAGGCCCGAGTCACCCGATCCGCTTGAGCTGTGATCGCGTTCGCTCAACCCGGGCCGGACCCCGTAGTGCCTGTCGATCTTGGCCACAAAGGCCCGGCGCTGGCGGCTGTTCACATCGTGAACGGCCGAAAGCAGCGACATGGGCGTCTTCTTCCTCTCCCCCATCGCGATCACCGCCATCACATCCTTGGGAAAGCAGGACCCCCCGTAACCGAGACCCGGGAAAAGGAACCGGTTGCCGATCCGTTGATCGGCGCACATGCCGCGGCGCACCTGGTCCACATCGGCGCCATACGATTCGCACAGGTTTGCGATCTCGTTGATGAACGAGATCTTCGTCGCCAGCATCGCGTTGGCCGCGTACTTGACCATCTCCGCGGATCGAACATTCATGACGAAAATCGAGTGTCCCTGTCGCACGAACGGCTCATAGAGGTCGCAGAGCACGTCGGCGGCGCGCTGCTCATCGACGCCGATCACCACGCGGTCGGGACGGTTGAAGTCGCTGATCGCGGCGCCTTCCTTGAGGAACTCGGGATTCGACGCCGTCATGAAAGGCTTGGAGGTTGCGGCGCCGATCCGCGAGCGGATCTCTGCCCCCGTTCCCACCGGTACCGTGGATTTGACCACCACGATCTTGGTCTGGTCGTCGTCGGCGTCGCCGCCCGTGGGCCCAGGCGCGGATTCGATCGCGTCGCCGATGTCGCGGGCCGCCGCGTACACGTACTTCAAGTCGGCATGTCCCTGCTCATCGCTTGGCGTGCCGACACAGATGAAGATGATCTGGGCCAAACGATATGCCTCGTTCTTGTCCAGAGTAAAACTCAGCCTGCCGGCCTTCACGTTGCGTTGAACAAGCTCGTCCAGGCCCGGCTCGTAAATGGGAGTCGATCCCTGCCGGAGCATGTCGATCCTGCCACGATCGATGTCCAGGCAGGTCACATCGTTTCCCGTGTTGGCAAGGCACGTCCCGGTCACCAGCCCGACGTACCCCGTACCGACCATTGTGATCCGCATGACTGTCTCCCGATTGCATCCTCCAGATCTGCCCGCGGCCACGGCATAACATGCACGAAACGCGACCGCCACGACGACCCCGACGATGATACCTTCATCGACCCATGGACGAACGCGGACGAGGCCCCGGAACGTTGACCGTCCGGTGGGCGGACCACTATAATTCGGCGATGGTCGCCTTCCGAGTTCGCCTTCTGATGATGGTCGCCGCATCACCTGTCCGGCGTGAACCCTCTGTGCACCCTGCATGATCTGTCCGCGGAGGGCACCGGGATCGGCGTCCCGCCTGTTCAACGATGGAGATTCCGATGACCGCTGCGACGTGGAAACAGACGCTGGCCGACCAGATGCCTTCGAACCTGTCGCATGAGATCGACACGTTCGAAGGCCAGATCGAGCTGAAGCGCCAGGGAAAGCTCGATGACAAGGTCTTCGGCGAGTCGCGCCTCCGCCGCGGCGTCTACGGCCAGCGCTACGACAACGGCCAGCGCCACGACGGCGTGCAGATCCAGGCATTGAGCTTTCCTTCGGACGGCCTGACCAAGGGACCCGACACCTGCTGGGACGCCCCGGGCATGCAGCGGATCAAGGTCCCCTTCGGCGGGCTGAATTGCGAACAACTGGAACTGCTCGCCGACGTCGCCGAGGAATATTCCGACGGCATCCTCCACGTGACCACGCGACAGGACTTTCAACTGCATTACGTGCACATCGACGACACACCCGACCTCATGCGACGGCTGGCGTCGGTGGATATCACGACGCGTGAAGCGTGCGGCAACTCGGTTCGCAACGTCACCTGCTGCCCGATCGCCGGGGTGTGCCACGACGAGGCATTCGACGTGACGCCTTATGCCAGAGCGCTGGCCTACTTCATGCTCGGCCACCCGGACGTCCAGGATTTCGGCCGCAAGTTCAAGCCCGCCTTCTCCGGGTGCGAGCAGCACGCGTGCGGTCTGGTCACCATGCACGACCTCGGCTTTATCGCGAAGGTGAAAGAAGTCGACGGCCGGCGGCCCGGGTTCAAGAAGCGCGGCTTCGCCATGTTCGTCGGCGGCGGGCTCGGAGCCGTGCCCCACCAGGCCAAGCTGCTCGATCCGTTCGTGCCCGAAGACGAGATCCTGCCCATGTCCCAGGCGGTGGCCCGGGTCTTTGCCCGCCTTGGCGAGAAACGCAACCGCAACCGTGCCCGAATCAAGTTTCTGGTGGCGAAGCTGGGCATCGAAGAATTTCGAAAACTCGTGGCGCAAGAGCGTCAGATGCTGCCGCACGACGACGCGTGGACCGCGTATCTCAAGGATCTTCCCGAAAAGTGGGAGACGCCGCTGAAAGACGCGGTCGCGATCAACGGTAAGCCGGGGCCCAAGGGGTTCGACGCCTGGGCGGCGACGAACGTCGCCGGCCAGCGCCAGGCGGGCTACGCCACCGTGACCGTGAACCTGCCCCTGGGCGACATCACTTCGAGCCAGGCCCGCCAGTTGACGGATGTTGCCCGCCGCTTCGTCGGCGACAGCATTCGCACCACGGTGGAGCAGAACATCATTCTGAGGTGGGTCAGCGAATCCGACCTGCCGCAAGTCTACGCGCAACTCAGGGATGCGAATCTGGACAGCCGCGGCGCAGGAACCATCGTGGACATCACGGCGTGCCCCGGCACCGACACGTGCAAGCTGGGTATCGCATCCTCGCGCGGCCTGGCCTCAGAGCTGCGTACGCGCCTGGCGGCCAGGAGCGCCGCCCTGCCCGACGCGATCAAAGACTTGAAAATCAAGATCAGCGGCTGCTTCAATTCGTGCGGCCAGCACCACTTGGCCGACATCGGCTTCTACGGCAACAGCCGGAAGATCGGCAACCACACCGTCCCGCACTTCCAGGTTGTCCTGGGCGGCCAGTGGAATAAGAACGCCGCGAGCTACGGCCTGGCCGTCGGCTCGGTGCCGTCGAAGGCGATCCCCCGGGTAGTCGAGGTTATCACCGATCGCTTTGTGGCCGAGCGGCAGCGCGGCGAGCGTTTCCAGGCGTTCATTGAGCGCCTGGGCAAAAAACAGGTGCGGGCGATGATCGAACCCTGCATGACCGTGCCGGCCTACGCCGACGGACCCGAGTACTACACCGACTGGGGCGATCCGAGGGAGTTCACCATCGGCGACATGGGCGTGGGCGAGTGCGCTGGCGAAGTGGTCACCCTATTTTCCATGGAAGTGTCCAAGGCCGAATCCGAGGCGTTCGAGGCCCAGGTGGCGCTGGACGAGGCGCAGGTCGCCACGGCCGACGAGCTGGCGTACCGGTCCATGCTGCTTGCGGCCAGGGCCCTGATCCTGACCGAGTATCAGGACGTCGGCGACGAACCGGACCGCATCGTCGAGGAATTTCGCACACGGTTCTACGACACCGAGCTGTTCTTCGACAAGTATGCGAAGGGCAAGTTCGCCCAATATCTCTTTCTACGCCACGAATCGCCTAACCCGAAACCGGATGCCGACTCGGTCCACCGGCTGATCGAAGAAGCCCAGCTGTTCATTGAGGCGGCGCACGCCTGCGAGGGTCGCCAGACCGGAGCGACCAGGGGCGGAGTCGCCATCTGACCGAACGTCGCTTTGTTGTTGCCTGAAGCACGCTACGCGGAGTCGCTCAATCTTTGCACTGTAGACCGTGATATTCCATTTGGATCGCGTGATTCGTAGCACAGACAATGTGCAAACTTTGGTCTGTTTCGCTTAGCCCGCAAGATCTCCATGGCGTTCCATCGCATCAGCATCAAGTACTTTCTCAGCGACACGGCGACGCCGGATCTGGCGAAGATCATCGGGATCTTCCACAAGTGGATTCAGCAGAAAACCGTCGGGGGGTTGCCGATCGACGTCGCCGATTATCGCCACGTCCCCGAAGGGCCGGGGGTCATGCTGATCGGTCACGATTTCGATTACTCGGTGGACCTCGCCGACGGCCGGGCCGGACTCTGCTACCTGTGCAAGAGAACGACGGGATCGGACGACGCCGAACTGCTGCGCACGACCATGCGCGGCGCGTTGTTCGGCTGCCGTCTTCTGGAAGACGAACTGAACCGCGATGTGACATTTCGCACCGACGAAGCGCGGCTCGTGATACCGGACCGATTGCGGGCGCCCAATCGGAAGTCAACACTGGACGGCGTGCGGGGATCCATCATCGCCGCCCTAGGCCCCATCTACAGCCCGGCACCCGTGCGCGTAGAGCGTGTCGACGGCGACGAGCGGCAACCGCTTACGCTGACGATTACCGCCGAGGGCGCGACGGATCTGGACAAGCTCCTGGGGCGTCTGAGTCTCTAGCATGAGCGGCGCATGGCGCGGTGAAGGAACCCGGAGGGATGAACTTTTGAACCCCGCGTCACATCCTGCATCCGACGCGACTGAGCACCCCGCCCCGGCGTGGCGCACGGTGGCGGACTGCGTCGGCAACACGCCGCTGATCGAGTTGACACGGATTGCCCGCGACGTGGCGCCGGTGCGGATCCTGGGCAAGGCCGAGTGGTTCAACCCCGGCGGATCGGTCAAGGATCGACCGGCGTTGAACATGCTGCTCGAAGGCAGACGCAGCGGGCGACTGACCACCGACCGGATCATCCTGGATGCCACCAGCGGCAACACGGGAATCGCCTACGCCATGTTTGCAGCCGCGATGGGGTACCGCGTGCGCCTTTGCCTTCCGGAAAACGCGGGCGCCATGCACAAGCAGATCCTGCGCTCGCACGGTGCCGAACTGGTCCTGACCAGCGGGCAGAAGGGATCGGACGGCGCCATCGAGGAGGCGATCCGACTCAACGAAGCCGAGCCCGAGCGATACTTCTATCCGGATCAATACAACAACGACGCCAACTGGCAGGCTCACTACCACGGGACGGCCGAAGAAATTCTGCACCAGACCGACGGCAACGTCACGCACTTCGTCAGTGGCCTGGGGACCAGCGGCACGTTCACCGGCACCGGCAAGCGACTGAGAGAGGTCAATCGCGACGTGAAATTGATCAGCTTCCAGCCCGATTCGCCCATGCACGGTCTCGAAGGGCTCAAGCACATGCCCACGTCGATCAAGCCGGGTTTCTATGACGAAGCGTTTGCCGACGAGAACCGGCACATTCGCACCGAGGACGCCCAGGCCATGGTGCACCGCCTGGCCGCCGGGGAGGGATTGCTCGTCGGCACCAGCGCGGGTGCTGCGATCCACTGCTCGCTCGAAGTGGCCCGCGACCTGCGCGACGGCGTCGTCGTCGCGGTCATGCCGGATAATGCGATGAAGTATCTGGACCAGGC
>CAUZBA010000215.1:0-5931 GCA_963577635.1 Phycisphaerae bacterium | reverse complement strand
CATCATCCGCTCGACACCATCGTGAAAGCCTTGGGAATCTGTATCAGCACTGAACAGATGCCACCGCTACCAGAGAATTTCACTGCAGATGGCTAAACTGTTACCAAATAATAAATAACAAATAGCAAATAGAAAATGCTGGCGGCCGTCGTTCGCTATTTATTATTTACCATTTATTGTTTGCTATTTGTCATTGCCGTGCATTCACCGGTTCGAGGCCGCCAGCTACGGTGCCGGCAGATCGTTGCCGCCCTTCATGACCAGGCCCAATTCATCGACGTGCAGCGTGCTGACCGACGCGCCCGCGCCCATGACGCCTTCCATTTCGTCTTCGTCAGGCAGCAGATTGCGGAGACTTGCGATCCAGCGAACGGCATCGCCGCCGGCGTTCCCCCGGCGCGCCGCCCGTTCGGCCTGTGTCAGGGCGCCTTCGATCATTTGCTTGAGCATCCGCGAATAGCGACTGCCGTCGGCGATTTGAAATCTCAAGCCCGGCGCGAGCGGCATCATCTCGCGGGCCCTTGCGTAGACTTCGCCGGTGACCATGGCGTCGGGACCCTCGAGCGGTTCGTTCAAATGCGAAAGTGTTCTTTCCAGGACGCCGCGGCCGATGGCGAGAATCATGTGTCCCTTGCCTAGCATCAGGCCACCCTCGTGACCCCCGTCACGAAAGCGCCAACCGTTGAAACCCTGCTCCTCGGTGGCGGTAATCGCGTTATTGCCGGCCATCGCGCCCAAGGCCGTGAACAGGCGTGACAGCAGGTCTTCCTGCTTCGTGTTCCACACGATCGCAATCTTCTGCATCTGCGGGCCCGGGGGGGCGTCTTCATCCTGGTCGCCGTCCGGCTCCGGTTCGAAAGTCAGAACCATGTGCTTGTGGCCGATGGACGACAGCACGGTGGCGAGATCGGCCTGCGCGGCACTCGTAACCAATCCCTCGGCCATCTGGATCGGCATCTGCGCTTCCTGGCCGAATTCGCCCAGAATCATCTGCTTGATCTGCGTGTACATCTTGCCGAGATCCGCGCTTGTGTGGCTGTAGCCCACGATGCTGGACGGCACCCATGCCGGCGGCTTGGGTGCCAGCAACGGTTGGTCGAGCAGGGCGAGGATGCCGGTTCTCGGTTCGGGGGCGGCAAGGAACATCCCCATGCGCATCAGCGTGCCGTCCAACGTCGCCCGCAGGGCTACGACGTTCAGGGCATCGACCCCCAAGGCCTTGATGGCCCGCGCCGCGTTCGGGTCGGCGTCGCCCAAGCGGATCAGGGATGACACATCGGCGAACATCTCGAACATTCCAACGCCGCTCTGTGGCAGCGACTGCTTCACACCGTCGGTGGATTCGATCCGCTCCGCGAAACCGCCTTCGCCGCCGTCGTGGGCTGCGAGAAATCTGGCAAAGGCGGTGGTCAGCCGTGTCGGGTCGATCGTGCGATCGTCGCTCGGTTGAAATGTATTGGCGGACAGGAGCCGCCCGCCCATGCGCGTCAGCAGAAGATGGTTGTACTTCACGGAGACTTCGCCGGCCTCCTGCTGCTTCTGTTGCCGCTGTATCACTTGCTGTCGCTGATCTTCGGGCATCTGGCCGAAATCTTCGGGCCACTGAAAGTCGACGGCACCGCTCGTCACGCTGACCACGGGCAGGGAAAGCTGCATGACCGGACGATCGTTGATCTCGATGTCCACACGCCTCGGGCCTTGTTCGTCGTCTTCCTGGTCGGCGACCGCTTTGCCGATGGCCTCGATCACCCGCTGGGCGAGCTCCTCGCCGGGCTCGAGCCAGCTCAGGCCGATTGTCGCGGCCGAGGCGTCGATCCTTTGACCGCCCTGCATCGAATCGATCAGGACCGCGAATCCGGATTCCCCGGCGAGCAGCGCCGGAAAGTCGTTGGGGCCCAACCCGTACTTGGCAAGGTTGCTCTTGAACGACTCCCACTGCTTCGGGTCCTGCTCCATGATCATGGTCTTGAAACGCTCGATCCGATCATCGCTGAACATCACCGCACCGAGCTTCGTCTGATTTCTCAGGGCGTCGGCGAACGCCTTTCCGTTGGGAATCCGGATGGCGGCGGTCGTCTGCGGCGGCAGGCAGTGCCATGCGGGCGGCAGGTCGGGTCCTTCTGCGGCGACCGGACCACCGAGCCACGCGAGGTTGGCGGCGGCAAACACGAAGACCGCGGCCGAAAACGAGATTCGGCCGGGACGGTGGTGCGTGCGTGCGTTCATGGTCATTCCTTTACGGCTTCGGCGGGTTTGCGGTTAGGGTCGGCGTCGTCCTTGTAGGGTGGCGGCAGGTACGTGACGCCGTTCTGCGGTTGCGTCGGGTCGAACAGGTAGGCTTCTCGATTCAGGAGAAAGTCGATCAGATCGCTGGATGGGATACCGAAGGCCAGCCCGTCGAAGAAGACGAACCCGGCACAGACGATTCCGACGACTTCGCCACGCGAGTTGAACAGCGGCCCGCCGCTGTTCCCGGGGTTGATCGAGGTGTCCGTCTGAATGAATCGCAGGTGGCCGAGCGTCCGCGTCGTGGAGCTGACGATCCCCTGCGTCACCGACCGCTCGAGGCCCAGCGGGTTGCCGATCGTGAACACCATGTCGCCGACGTTCAATCGCGGTTCCCGGGCGATCATGACGTGCGCGATTTCGACGTCCTTGAGTTCGTCCTTGTCGATCTGGAGCAGGGCGATGTCGCGCAACCGGTGGATGGCGAGGATCTTTACCCGCTTGAACTGGCGTTTCTCGTAACCCTGCTTGTGACGCTGAAACATGGTGACGAACACCCGGACGCTGCGTTCGATCACGTGGTAATTCGTGATCAGATGGCCTTCGTCGCTGATCAGGAATCCGCTGCCCAGGCCCGCGGGCGTCTTGACCACGACGACCGCGTCGCCGAACCGCTTGACGAGTTCCGGCACGGGCGTCTCGTCAAGGCGGCCGAGCGTGAAAATGTCGTGCGACTGCCGGTCGACCTCTGCGGCCTGGTCCGGCTTGCGGATGTCCAGAATGCGCTGCGTGCCGATCGTCACGACATCGTTGCCCAGATCGAGCACGACCCCGTCGTCGTTGCGGCGCAGCAGTGGTGCGGTAATGCGGGCGCCGTCCTTGAGCGTGACGGTCACCGTCTCCGCGGCGCCGATGTCGTGCGTGAGAACCGGCAGCAGGATGAGCAGCGCCAGGCGTCTCATGGGTCGGCCTTCGCGATGTAGAACAGGATTCTGTCGTGACAGATCATCGCCAGGTCCTGCTGGGCGTCGCCGTCCACGTCAAGCGCCACGACCGCCCGCGGCTCGCGGATCAGCGGCGAGTGCTCGTCGGCGTAAGGATACTTCTTGTCCTCGTAGACCGGCCAGGAGATCTGCGCCGTCAGCTTGCCGTCCTGCTCGGACAGAACCGTCAGCTGGTGCCGCCGGTCGTCAAAGAGCACCAGGTCGTTGCGGCCGGCCGCGCGAACGTCGGCCGTGTTAATGCGGTGGATGGTGGCATCCTTAACGCCGCTGGGCCTGCCTATTCGATGATCGATGCTGTCCACGAGCTTCAGTTGATGCGGCCGGCCTTCGCTCAACTGCGTGACACAATTGTGATCGATGAGCACGAGACCCAGGACCGGGTCGCGGGTCAGCCCGGAGCCGCCGAACATCGCGATGCTGCGGGCCACCTTCGCGATGCCCGAATCGTCCGCGCGCATCAGGTGCAGGAAGCGGCCGTCCTGCTGAAGGGCCCAGCCTCCGTCCGCGGTCAGGGCGACGTAGTCGGCCATCTTCTCGCTCTGCGGAAGCATGATCTGGTCCGCGGCGTGCAGATCGCCGCCCAGCCACTGCAGCACGCCGTCTTTCAGGCGTCCGACCCGCACCGTGCCGTCGATTACAAACAGGCGGAAGTCTGTGAACCTCGCGTTCTTGAGGTGGGCCGGACTGGTGATGACCGTCTTACCGTCGGTGTGGACGGCCAGCTCGGCGTGCCGCGCGTGCAACTGCTTGAACAACAGGCGATCGCCACCGAGCCACGTAACGTCTTTCGCCGTTTCGCCGATCGTGCGCTTCTTCTTCTTATCCGTCCACTGTGCTTCGAATCGCGTTCGACGGGGCTCGTTCTGATCGGGCTCCCAGACATACAGATCCAGGACGTCCCCAACCTTCTGAACCCACCAGGTGATCGGGCCCGCCGACGAAAGTTCAAGGATCTTGCGGTCCGCTTCGTTTTCGACGGTGGCAGGCAACGGCTTGGGATAGCTGAGGCGACCGTGATCCCACCGGCTGACCATCAGGTCTGCCGCGTCCTTGGTCCACAACAGCAGCGTGCCCGGCTTGGCCTGCGGCGCGCCGACCGCGCGGACGTCGCTCAAACCTGGAAACGACTCCTGCGTTTCCCAGCCGGCTTCACCGAGCGTGTACATCAGCAACTGCGGGCCGTCGGGATCCGCCATGACCAGCGCCGGGCGATTCTCGATCGACAGTCCGCACCAGACCGCCGCCGGACCGTCGGGCATCGCCAGTGCCCGGCGCCTGCCCACGGGGCTCTGATCGCCCCAATCCAGTGTGAACCGACGCAGCAGGCCCTGTGTGGCGCCGTCGAGCAGCAGCATCTGCGCGCCACTTTTTGCCCGCAGCGGGCTTGCGCCTCCGACGGGATGCTCGTACAGGACGGCCGGAGGCATGAGATGCCCGTCAGCCGCGCACTGGAACCAGCGGATCGCTTCGTCGGCGTCACGCGACTGCTCGATCAGGTCGTCGTCGCCGTCGGCGTCGAGGTCGGACAACCACCAGTTGTCGCGGCTGCGCTGTTCGCGAGGCGTCAGCCACTGCGGGCGGCTTCCCGGCGCGAGTCTGATCGTCTGTATGCCTTCGGTAAAGCTGATCAGCAGCTCGAACTGCTGTTCGCCGACTCGGCGGATCAACAGGGCGCTCGAGTGCGGTGCCAGCTCACCGGCGAGCAGATCCACACGCCGCGCCTGTTTCCAGTCATACGCTTCATCCTGCTCGTAGATGACGATCCGGTTCGGCGGCGCGACCAGGATCACCAGCTCGTCCAGGCCGTCACCGTCGAGGTCCTCGACGACCACGTTCTGCGGTAGGTGCTCGAGGGTCAGCTCGTCGCGCCGAAAGTCCGGGGCCATCGGCAAGTCGTTGGGCCGATCGACATCGGGCGGGTCGGCTTCCTTGCGCTCGTCCTCGGGTAACCAGCGATAAATCTCGAGTCTGGAGTGGCGTGTGTTAACAACGATCAGCTCGTCGCGCCCGTCACCGTCGAGATCCCCGCGCCTGATGACGTGGGGCCGGCCTTCCTGCTCGATCACGCGCATCGCCTGCCAGCCGGGGAACGTCGCGGCAATGGTGTGCGATGCGAGCAGGAGTACGAGCGTGAGGCCGGTGCGAAGCATTGGCATTGGCGGAAGGATAACGCATTCCGCGCAGGGGTGCAGGGGGCGGGGGAGTTGGCAGGATTTATAGGATTTACAGGATTAACAGGATTTCTTGAAGATCAAGAAGATCGAAACTTCGTGCTGTACCGGAGAGATTCGTCCATCAGTACATACGCACACCGCAATTCCCATTCTGTAAATCCTGTTCATCCTGTCAAAATTCTACCGTGTCCTCGCCTTGTGTGACGTCAGTCCATTCACCATTATTCCAACACTCCAATACTCCGTCTCTTGTTCTTCCACCCCGAAGCGATCCTGTAGATCTTCTCGCTCTATCCTGTAGATCCTGTCAATTCCCCTCGGCTCTGCGCTACTGGTCACTTCCGCGACGCCTGGCTGTTGAACGCGATCACGATCCGATCCATCTTCCCCTTGTAAGGCAGCGCACTGTGCAGCAGGTTATACGCATCTCGATTAGTTCTCATGCACAATCCAATTGGTCTTGCATAGAGATCGGAATCGATCCTCGTCGAGTTGGTTCCATGCGTGAGTGCTCGTGTTAAATAGAT
>CAUZBA010000214.1:0-6008 GCA_963577635.1 Phycisphaerae bacterium | reverse complement strand
GTCCCATATCCAGTTGGACAGCCAGAGTGCCGCACACAGCGCCGTTATGGCCCAGCAGGCCTTGCAGGCCCATGGTGCCGTGCGCTTCCCCCAATTGATGAGGGTCGAATCGCCCACGGTGTCACGCGTCCTTCAGGACATCATAGCCACGGTAGGCAGGTCACAGCCCACGGCGCCCGTCAATTCCTGATATCGGGCATCGTCCGGGGATCGGATCAATCGATTGTCATGTCGAATTCCTAATCGACGAACTTCTGATCCGATGCACTTTCCCTGGCGCCCGTCTGCTTGATTGCCGTGTCGGGCAGCTTCCGCAGTGGCGTGTAGCGTGGGTGATGGTGCTCGATATACGGATCGTTGTGTGCCGTGTTATAGCAACAGATCAACGCCCAGCGCGGCCGGTCGCTTCGATTTGCCGACGAGGCGTGCAGGATATTCGCGTGAAAGTAGAGGCCATCGCCCGGCTGCATCTCGCATTCGACAAGTGAATGGCGCTCGAGGATGCGATCGACGCGCTGCGGGTCGGCTCCGATCTGGTTACCGAACTGACCGTGCTCGATTCGGCCGAGGCGGTGCGATTCGCGGATGACCTTCAGGCAACCGTTCTTGGTGGTCGAAGGGTCGATGGCAATCATGAGGCTGGCCATGTCCGGCCATAGACAGCCGTTGTCGTACCAGTATCCGTAATCCTGGTGCCATTCCCACGCGCCACCTACTTTGGGCTGCTTGGCGCTGAGCTTCGAGTGGTAGTGGTAAACCTCGTCGCCTAGCAGCTG
This sequence comes from Phycisphaerae bacterium, assembly GCA_963577635.1. Classification (GTDB taxonomy): domain Bacteria; phylum Planctomycetota; class Phycisphaerae; order Phycisphaerales; family Phycisphaeraceae; genus CAUZBA01. The sequence goes on along the minus strand of CAUZBA010000214.1, from coordinate 5,232 downwards.
TTCCATGGCGTTGACCACGCGATGCGAGCGGGCAATCGCACCATAGATGTCGTCGCCTGGGTGGTTCCAGACCGTCAGGTCGGTCCTTCGCCCCTCGGCGTCGGCAGCGGGCAGGGCGGCCGCTTGCATCCTCGCGTCGCCTCGGGCAGCCAAGCCCAGGAGTTCCGTTTCCTCGCGGTCGAGCAGGCCTTCCACAATAAGGTAACCGTCGCGCTCGAACCGGCGGAGCTGTTCGGGATCTAATGGTCCGCTGGCCATCTGCATCCTCGTGGTACGATTTCGCAGGCCGGGTGTGACGGGAACGATACCATTCTAGTAGATTCTAGTACACTTCCAGTACACGAGAAACCAGACATGTATTCGATATTCGTAACCCTCGACGTCAAACCGGATGATCTCGAGCGATTCACCTTGGCGAGCTTCGACGACGCCCGAGGATCGGCGCGGGATGAACCGGGATGTTTTCGTTTCGATATCCTGAAGGACGAGAGCGTCGCGACACGGTTCTACCTTTACGAGGTCTACCGTGATGAAGACGCCTTCGCGGCACACAAGAAGGCACCTCACTTCAAGCGCTGGTGGGAGGCGGTCGAGGGCCTGCTCGACGGTGCCCCGCAGATTGTGAGGATGCAGACTTTATTCCCATCCGACGACGGCTGGGAGAAGCAGAAGCCGTCTCTGCTGAACTGGTAGATTAGAGCGGTTTCAATCAAAACGTAACATCCTGAGCTGGCTGCATCTGCGCCCGGATTTGTTCCGCCAGTACTGGCGGACATCGACGACTCGCAGCGGGGTCGCCTGCTTCGCCCTCCGCGCCAGGCTTGCTTCGCTGACGCTCAAAACGCTACGTCTTGATTGAAAACGCTCTAGCAGGACGCTGCAAAACTCGGTCGGCGCAAAAACGTGTACCTGAGATTTTCGAAAGTTTCGCCTTCAACGCGTTCGGACTCGATCTGCGAAGCGAGAGGGGTAGTTTCAGATTGGAGATTCTTGGCGAATTCCAGAATCCGGGGTTTTGCAGCGTCCTGCTAGATAGATTTTGTCCGGTATGTTCCCCTCAGTCATAATCGGGCTGCACCGATAGGGTAAGGCTCGTGGCATGACGCAAGAGAATCTCACCACTTCGATTCCCGATTTACTCGACAATCCGGGCCATCGGCGTTTCGATGGCATTACCGCAAGGTCATTGCTTCTGGGGCTTTGCGGTGTCGTGATCGTTGCGGCCTTCACGCCCTACAACGACTTCGTCCTGAAGAACACCCGATTTATTGGCAATCATTTTCCCATCGGCATCACGCTGATGATGCTCATGCTCATATTGGGCGTGAATCCGCTGCTGAAATGGGTTCGGCCGGCGGCCGCCCTTCGATCCACGGAATTGATTTTCATCTGGACCATGTGCCTGGTCAGCGCCGCGTTTGCGAACACCGGCCTGCTGCGCCAACTGATTCCATGGATGGTCGCGCCGATCTACTACATGACCCACCACCCCGAATGGTCACAGCTTCTGGAGGTGATTCCGAATTGGATGTTTCCCAGCATCGATCCCGCCAACGAGGCGGTGGTCACGAACTTCATGCTGGGAAAGGATCCCGGCGAACCGCTGGCGGTGCCGTGGGGTGCATGGGTCGGCCCCCTGGCGAAGCAGGGCCTCTACTACGTGCCGCTGTTTCTGGGGATGATGCTGTTCAGCGTGTTGATGAGCCGGCAGTGGATCGTCCATGAAAAGCTGCAGTACCCAATCGCGTCGATCATGCTGGAGATGGTCCGTGACGCGCCGGAGCAGCGATGTTTCAATGCGCTGTTCACCAACCGGAGGATGTGGGCCGGCGCCGGCGTCGTCATGGCGCTACACCTGATCAACGGGCTGCACACCATATTTCCGAAGGTGCCCGAGATTCCGATCCAGTTCGACTTGCGGGAAACGCTCACCGAGGGATTCTGGCCTCAATACAAATGGTTCGTGAGGTACGGGACCATTTATTTTTCGATGATAGGGATCGCGTTTCTCATGGCGACGCAGGTCTCGTTCAGCCTTTGGTCCATCCTGATCGCCCTCACGACCATTGCGGCGATCCTGCGCTATCACGGTGTGGATCCGTACGACGAGATACACACCCAGTCGAGGGGGGCTGCGTTGGCCATGGGCGTCATGCTGCTGTTTCTGGCCAGATCCCACTTGTGGCGGGCGTTTCGCGTTGCGTTCTCTCGGGGACGGTCCGGTGAAGACCGAACGTACGCCTCCTATCGATGGGTGGTCCGGGGGCTGGTGATCTGTCTCGTCGTCGCCGTGGCCTGGCAGTGGTTAACGGGGTTGCCGCTTCCGTACGCGATCGCACAGGTCGCGATGGCGTACCTGGGCAGCCTGGTGGTCGCGCGCATTGTTGCAGAGACCGGAATGTTCTTCGTGCCGGGCGGCAACGCACCAATGTTCTGGGACGCTGCACCCCGGTTCAAGGTTCTCTGGTTCAACAATGTATGGCCCTCTGCACGCTCCGCAGAGACGATGATGCCCTACGTGTTCAACGCCTTGTGGCTGCGACACGCCGCCACGGGACAGAAGCAATCCGATCCGGGGACCGGGTCATCCGGGCGACCCGGCCTCGGCCGCCTGGTCGTCGCGATGTGCGCCGCCATGCTGCTTTGCATGGTGGTCGCGGCCGCGGTCTGGATCGTGATCTACTACAGCGAGGGGCTGGTGCGCACCAACGAATGGATCGGCGTGGGCTGGAGCGTCAACATCTGTAAGGACATGATGAAGATGCTGCACGGTCTGCCGGGGCACGATGTGAGAAGCAGCGCGCTGCACGTCGGCATCGGAGCGGCGGTCATGGTCCTGATGGGGTTTTGCCGGTATCGGATCCCGCGCTGGCCATTTGTCCCCATCGCCCTGTGCCTGGGCATCTCGAATCACCTGGGTTACATGTGGCTTTCCATTCTCATCGGCTGGGCGTGCAAGGTGATCGTGATGCGGATTGGCGGCGTGTCCGTGTATCAGCGACTTCGCCCCCTGTTCCTCGGTATGGTCTTCGGGGAGGTGTTGATGGCCGGGGTATGGATGGCCGTTGGCGCTATCGCGAGAATGAACGGTCTTCAACTGGCGATTTACCAGATCCTGCCCGGCAACTGATGCAGTGGCGATCAAGGCGTTACTGAATTGATAGACCGAATCATGCGATACCGATCATCGACCACACGATGCGGACCAGCACATCGAGTGCGGATAACAGAATGAACCGTAAGACCCGAGACCGGCGAAGGTGGTGTCTGGCTAGGAGGCCGAAGTCCGCCGGTCGGCGGACCTGGAGGCTGTCGATACAGGCCGACACCGCCAGACACCGCCGTCGTCGAGTCGAAGTCAGGGGCATTCTGTTAGGGGCTCGCAGCTTGACGGCATTCTTCGTCGTTGTCATGGCGACGGTTGGATCGGCCACCGCTGAAATCTCGGCCACCACGACGATTTCGGTCCTGAACGAGTTGCTCGAGGCCGGACCGAGGTTCATCGGCATGCCGGGTCATCGGCGTGCCGCGGAACTGATCGAGCGCCGCCTCGAGGACCTGGGCGCCGGCCGAATCATCACGCACGACGCGACGCAGGTCGTGCCCGTGGTCGACTCGGCCGCGATCACGCTCGACGACGAAACACGGCATGCCCTCTACCCAATGTGGCCCAATGGGGCGAGATTGTGCACGACGCCGCCAGAGGGGATCGCCGGCCCGTTGATCCATGTAAGAGACGCCCGCGAAACGGGATTGCCCGCGAAATCGCTCACTGGCGCCGTAGTCGCGATGGAGTACAACTCCTACGACCGGTGGAAGCAGGTCTTCGAACTCGGCGCCGCTGCCGTCCTGTTCCTGCCGCCGCAGCAGACGTCGTGGGTGCACTCTCACGGCAAGTTCGCGGACATTCCTTTCGACGCGCCGCGATTTTATATCCAGAGCGAACAACTGGCCGGTCTTATCCGCCGAGGAGCAACGCCGGGCGAGGTTCGCATCGAAAGCCGGATGAGTTGGGCTCCGCGACCAGTGCGCAGTCTTATCTGGATCGTGGAAGGCCGCGATGTCGAACGGCGTGATCAGGTTGTCGTGTTCACCGCACGATACGACGCGAGCTGTGTCGTACCGCAACTGGCGTACGGGGCAGAACAGGCGGTCGGCGCCGCGGCACTGGTCGAGCTGGCCGAAGCGTTCTCCCGCCACCCGCCGTCACGGACGGCCGTCCTCATCTGGACCGGCGCCGACACGATGAACTTCGCGTCGCTGCGGTCGATTCTGGGTGCCGCACGGCCGAGCGACCATGAAACGAACGTCGCTTTGGAGGCAGCAACCGCCGCGCGGGACACGCTTGCGCAGCAAGAGAAGGACATTCTGGCCGATGCGCGCCGAGCTCTATGGACCGACGCAACCATTCGCGCCCGATACGAACTGCAGATCAAGCGCCTATTTGTCCCCCTTCAGAAATCACTGGCTGGAATCCGTCGTCTGGGGAAAGCGGATGCGCGGTCGGTCACGCAGCGCCAGGCGCTGGAAGTTGAGAAGGAACACCTCGACGAGCTTCAGGTGGCGCTTCAGCGCAACCGCATCCGGGACGCACATTGGGCGGATCTTCTGGATCTCACTGAACGCGTGAAGGAGCAGGTTAACGCTGAACTTGCCGATGCGGAGACGGCGGTGTCCGATCTGGATCGGGACACGCGACTTCTTCGGCCAATCCTGACGCGCGACCGTGTCGTCGCACTTTTCGCGATTGAATTGACGTCTCGGGGGCAAGCATGCGGTGTCTACTGGCAGACCAACTGGCTTCGAATTCCGGTGGAGCATCTGACCGCTCAGTGCGTTCTGGGACAGCGTCTTGTGGGCCGCAGCGCGCCGGCGCAAGACACTCTGGCCGAGGGCCTTCGCAACGGGTTTCTGCCCGACACGTTCGCCGGTGGCCGCGACTGGCACAGCGACGTCTGCTGCCCGATCGCCACGGCCAGCGATGTCGCGCAGCACTTCGGATACCTGTCGCTCGGCTTCGTTACGGCGCATGACGGTCGATGGCTGGTGGATTCGCCGCTCGATCGCGGCGAGCGCCTCAATCTTGCCAATATCACTCGGCAGGTGCCTCACGTGGTGCGGTTGGCACACAGCGCCGCGAATGACGAGCGGATTCAGATTACCAACCGTCTCGTGGTGAAGGTTGCGGCCATTCGAGGTCGGGCCGTCACTCGGAGTCACGGTGACGCCCGC
>CAUZBA010000213.1:0-6089 GCA_963577635.1 Phycisphaerae bacterium | reverse complement strand
AAGGGCTGTCGTAGTTGACCAGTGAGCTTTGGTAAACGTTCCGAGTACCGGGGGAATCCACGAAGAAGAGGAAGCGCGCCGGTGAAAAGGATCGGCACCCGATCCACAACCCTTCGTCGCTCCGTCGCTCCGTCGCTCCGTCGCTCTCCCCCATCACGTCCCCACCTTCTGTCGCGAAGCGATCTCCACCAGCTCCGCCGCCTTCTCGAACACGACTTCAGGACCAATCTGCTCCATGCAGCGATGGTCCAGGGGGCACCGCTTCTTCTGGCACGGCCCGCAGAAGACGTCGACCATGACCTTTCGTTCGTGCTCGAAGTCGATCTCGGTCCAGGCCGGGTCCGTGGGACCGAAGATCGTCACCACGGGTACGCTGAATGCGGCCGCGATGTGACGCGGTCCCGTGTCGTTGGTGATCACGACGTGGCTGCGCCGGATGACGCTCTTGAGCAGGTCCAGGTTGACGCCGAGGTCCAATAGATCGATCAGCGGTTCATGGGCCGCACCGACGACCGCGTCAAGGATTCGCCGTTCCTTCGGGGCACCGGCCACCGCCACCGCGGCGCCGAGGCGGCGGACGCACATGTCGGCCACGGCGGCGAAGCGATCGGCGAGCCACAGCTTCGCGTCGCCGAAGTTGGCGCCGGGTGTCATCACGACAAGCGGTTGCGACGACCGCACGCCGGCACGCTCGAGCAGCCGATCCGCGATTTCGTCATGCTCATTGCTGGTGAAAAGGCTCATCGCGGGCTCGGCGGACTGGGCGCCGAGATATCGAGCCGTCGCGAGGTAGTATTCGCGGGTAGGCACCGGCACGAATCGACCGGCTTCGCGCCTGGGCAGCAACCGGTCGGTCAGAAGGAATCCGCGACCGTCGCGGTCGTAACCGACGCGCCGCGGAATCCGTGCCATGCGCACCAGAAGCGCCGACCGAAAACTGTTGGTCAGCAGTATCGCAGTGTCGAACCTGCCCGCCCGGAGCCTGGACGCCAGCGGAAACATGCTCGAGCGTCGCTTGGGCTCCGCGCCCCGAGACGCGGAGTCGTTTCGACGCGTGATCGTGACGATCCGATCAACCCACGGGCACGAGTCGATCAGGTCGCGCAGCGGTCGTCGAATAAGGCAGGTGATGGTCGGCTTGGGCTCCAGCAGGCTCAGGGCGCGCAGTGTCGCGGTCGCCATGACCACGTCTCCGACCCACGAGGGCATGACGACAAGCAACTGGTGGCAGGGAGGGTGTGTCTTGTCAGACATTTCGTCGATTATAGGGGTAAAAGAAGCGACGAAGGGGTTGTAGATCGGATACCGATCCGCTGCGGCGTGGTGCCTTTCCTACTGCGCGGACGTCCCGCATACCGGCAAGACTCGACGCGATTCACGGATCAACTGCGACCACCCCTTCATCGCTCCGTCGCTTCCCCACGCGTCGCTTTTCTGCCTCACACCCTGTTCTGAAACAGTAGCGCCGCGATCGTGGCGAGTTGGATCAGGATGCCGCAGCCCAGCCAGCGCATGAAATCTTCGGGGTTTCCGGCCGACAGCCAGAACGCGGCGAGCAGACAAACCAGGGCGATCACCTGCAGGACGATGGCGAACATGGTGATCGGCGTCAGTTGCTGATCACGGCTTCGACGGTGGCGCAGCTCCTGAAGGATCTGGCGAAGCATGTACCGCGCCGACCCGGTGTCAGCCGGCGCTGTTGGCGACGATTCGACGGCCGGTGCGGTCGACTGCGGCGACGCCTCGGTTTCAGTTGCGGACGACGACGGTGCCGCGATGCTGGAAGCGACAGTGTTCGCCGGGCTCGGTGGCGGCGGTGGTTCCTGGCGCGGTTCCACTGTTTCCGACGGTGCACCGCGCCTCCTGGCGTCTGCCCGCGCCATGTCAGCGCCGGCTCGCCGAGGTTCAACTTTCAATTCGGGGCTGCGGTGCTGGGCGACCACCTTTGCCGCATCGATCAGATCGCGGGCCACGAAGTGCGGCACGGCGGAAGCCGAACCGGATTCGCCATGTGGTTGGACCGGGCTGGCATCGGGGTTCGTCGGCGCCCAACCATCGACGTCGGGATCGATCAGGATCGTGCGCGTGCCTGCGGCCAGGCCTGCCTCGATATCGCGTATCTGATCACCGATTGTCCAACTGCGGGTCAGGTCCAGGCCCATGTCCCGCGATGCCTGGAGTTCCATCCCCGGTCTGGGTTTGCGCCAACTGTGGTCCTTGCGGTACTGTTCCAGAACGGCGTCGGGGTGATAGGGGCAGTAATAGAAGCGATCGATCCAGACGCCCGCGGTCGCGCGTATCAACTGGTTGACGCGCTCGTGTACGGCATGGACGTCCTGCTCGGTGAACCGGTCGCGGGCGACACCTCCCTGGTTGGTGACCACGACGATCCGGTAGCCGAGACCGCGCAGAGACGCCACGGCAGACGCGGCGCCCCGAACCAGCTTGACCAGGTTCGGGTCGCCCAGATCACCGTCGTTTTCAATCAGCGTATGGTCACGGTCCAGGAAGATCGCCGCACGCATGGACACATGATATATTAGACTCAGACATAGTGGTCGGGTTTTCCGAGGCCCGCAGGAGTATCCGGGATGAATGACTCAATCGTTCTCAGCCTGATCGTGGCCATGGCGTGCCTGGCGTCGTGTGCGGCCCCCGGCGAAGACAACAACTACAAGATGCTTGATGACGAGCCTGCCGACGTGCACGAGGGGCCATACGGACAGGGCGAGCCGAAACAGATGGCCGAGGAACTGGCCTCCTCACTGGCAGACGAGCACCGCGGCGATGTCGCCGGCTACGTAGCCGGCAAGGAGGATCCGGTGACCGTGGCCGTACGGCCTGCGTCCGATCCATCGGCAGCCAAAGAACCGGCGCCGGCCGCGACGTTACCGGCGCCGGCACCTGCAGCCGGGATCGCCTCCAGGCCCGGGGTGGGCGAAGCGGAGCGCGGGTCGCCCGTCCACGCGACGACGGAGCCTTCACTGAACGGCCTGCGCCGATCGCACTGGCCGAAGATCACAGTGGGGCCGGCTGATGGCACGACCCATCACTATCCGATCTATTTCCGGGACCTGCGGATCCACCGCCGTGCCGCCGCGCTCAGCGAGACCAACGGCGTCGAAGCCCTCGATGGCGCGTCGGCCGGGAACTACGACGGCAAGAACGCTGCCGCGCTGGTGCTGCAGCCATTCAAGGTTGCCGCCGATCTGGGCCTGCTGATCCCCCGAGCGGTTCTGCGCCATCCGCTGCGCCACGCCACGACGCCCTGAGCGCCGTCACGACCGATTAGGGAGTGACGGAATCCGCTCGGACCGACACTCCATTCTGTCACGGTGGCCGCATGGATTCGCCCGTCGGAAGCGCATGATGCTTCGCAGCAACTTTGCAACCATTCAACGATTCGGTCTGGCCATCCTGCTCACCGTCGTGGCCGTCAACTGCACGGTGGCGGAAGGCGGCGCAACGGACCGCCCACCGAGTGCTCATGATCAGTGGACGAGCCGGGCGGATGTTGTGCTGAAGGATGTCGTCGGGCCAACGGGGCTGGTCAACTACGATCGGTCCCAGGCACACCGCAAGGAACTGGACGACCTGGTCATCCGAGCGGGCCGCCCGTGGAACTTCGAAAACGGCGACGAGAAGCTGGCCTTGCACATCAACGCCTACAACCTCATCGTCATCCGATCGGTCATCGACCACTGGCCGGTATCTTCGGTCAGGGAGGTCGAAGGTTTCTTCGATAAGCTGAAGCATCGCGTCGATGGCCGCCAACTGACGTTGAACGACCTGGAGAACAAGATCATTCGGTCCATGGGCCGGCCGCGCATCCATGCGGCACTGGTGTGCGCCGCGATGAGCTGTCCACCCCTGCGCCGCGGCGCGTACACGCCTGAGAACCTCGGCGACCAGCTCGAGCAGATCACGCGGCGCTGGATCAACGACACCAGGAGGAACCAGGTCAGGGACGGAACACTGCGACTCAGCGCCATTTTCAAGTGGTACGGCGACGACTTCTCCACGGACCCCTTCGGCGGTGTCCTCGACTTCGTCAAGCGACACGCGAACGAAGGCACGCCCATCGCAGAATTGCTCAACGTCCGCCGGTCACCGACTATCCAGTTCCTCGAGTACGACTGGAAACTCAACGCGGTGCCGGAAGACTAGCCCGGATCAATTCATGCCCTCCATCAGCGTTGACGGGCGAAGTCTGATGATCGATGGCCGCCGGGTCTGGCTGGTCAGCGGGTCCATCCACTATGCGCGCGTGCCCCGCGGCCTGTGGCGCCGGCGCATCGTCGCGGCCCGGCAGGCCGGTCTGAACTGCATCTGCACGGACGTGTTCTGGGCGCTGCACGAGCCGCAACCGAAGGAGTTCTCGTTCGAAGACGAAACCGATCTGCGCCATTTCGTGGAGTTGATCGGCGACGAGGGCATGTATTGCATCCTGCGCCCCGGCCCCTACGTCGGCGCCGCCTGGGATTTCGGCGGATTGCCTCCCTGGCTCAACACGATTCCGAATGTCCTGCTGCGGCAGGCCAAGCCGGCGGTGCAGGGATTCCTTGAAGCGTCCGCCCGATACCTCGGCGCCGTGATGGAGCAGGTCAAGGATTTGCAATTGACGTCGCCGGCGCCCCCCGACGCCGACCGCCTGCTGCCCGGCGGCGGCCCCATCGTCATGATGCAGGCCGAGCACTCATGGTTCTGCCATCACGCCGTCCAGGGTCAAACCTACCTGGGCGAGATTGTTCGGTATCTGCGAGAGAACGGCTGCACGGTACCGATCATCGTCGGGAACAACTTCTGGCAGAAGGTCGACGGCGCGTTCGACACCTGGAGCGCGGATGAACACCTGGCGACCGATTTGCGGCAAATGCGTCTCGTCCAGCCCGACGCGCCGCGGTTTGTCAGCGAGTTCTGGTGCGGGCGCCCCGACCACTGGGGCGAGCCGCACGAGCGCCGAAGCGCCTCGTGGATGCTGAACCGACTGGGACAGATCCTCTCGGCCGGCGCTCAATACAACATCCACATGTTCCACGGTGGAACCAATTTCGGTTTCAGCGGCGGTCGCAGTGCGGACCGTCGCGACGCGTTTGTCACCACCAGCCACGACTGCGGCGCGCCGCTCGGCGAAGCGGGCAAGATCACTGAATCCTACGCGTCGGTCAAGCGGATCAGCATGTTCGCCAGCCAGTTCGGCCACGTCCTGGCCCACCTGGATCCGGATGCATTTCATGTCGCCGTGTCACCGCAGCAGAGCAGCTCCGCTCCGAGCTTGATCCACCTTCGCGGTGCCCAGGGGGAAGTCGTATTCGCATTCATGCCGGAAGGCGACCATTCGGTCAAAGAGATGGAGTTGATGCTTCCGGACGGGCTGACGTTGCCCGTGTCGATCGGACAGGACCGACTCATCTGGCTTCTGATCAAGGCCAATCTCGGCGGGGTCGCGGAATTGACCTATTCAAGCCTGCGACCCTGGGCATTCATCGCATCGAAGATCCTCGTGCTCTTCGGTCCCGCCGGCACGGAAGGGTTGGTCGGCATCAATGACGCGCCCCTGACCGTGACCGTGCCGCGAGGGCAGCGCCCGCTGGTCGAGAAGCACGAGGAATTGACCATCGTGGTCCTCAATGAGCAGATGGTCGACGCCGCGACCGCGACCCGACAGGGGCTGACCATCGGCTGCGTCGATTTTGACGAAGACGAAAATCCGATCAGCCTGCCCGGCTGGGCCAGCGCGACCACCGTCGGCGCCGACGGCCGGTTGCGATCCACGCGTCCGGCACGATCGCGACAGCCCGCGGCACCTCGCCTCTCCCGTTGGATGCAGGCGAAGCAGGAGTCGCTGACCGCCGGCACTTCGCCGGACTTCCGCCCCATCGACGGACCGGCCGGCCTCGAGGCTCTGGACGCGGCGTACGGGTACGGCTGGTACCGCCTGAACTTTGCGGCCAAGCTCTCGGCACACGTCCTGGCGCCCCGCGCCAGCGACAGGCTTCACCTGTTTGTGGACGGCAAGCCCCTGATGATCCTGGGGTCCGGCGCTGCAGCCCGTCGCGACCCGGTGGATCTTCGCATCAAGGGCAGCG
>CAUZBA010000212.1:0-6113 GCA_963577635.1 Phycisphaerae bacterium | reverse complement strand
ACCGTGGCGTGGTCCATGGTCTTCTTGTCGGCGTTTCGAAAGGGTCCGCCCGACGCGGTCAGCACGATGCGCTTGAGTCCGCCCGCGGCGGACTCTCGACCGTTCAGGCACTGGAAGATGGCCGAGTGCTCACTGTCGATCGGGATCAACCGGGCCCCGTGGGCGCGCACATACGCGGTGAACAATGGGCCGGCGGCGACGAGCGTTTCCTTGTTGGCCAGGCCAATCGTCGCGCCGGCCCGGCAGGCGGCGATCGTCGCGGGCAGGCCGGCGCTGCCGACCACTGCGGCACACACGTCGGTGGCGTCGGCGGCTTCAACCAGGCGCCGGCTCGCCTCGCCTCTCGAGTCCGATTCAACGGCCCGGTCGACGTCGGGTTCGGGATTCGCATCAACCTCCGAGTCAACCTTCGAGTCAACGTAGACCGTCGCTTGCGGCAGAGCGGCCCGCACCGTGTCGCCCATGGCTGGATCGGCGATCGCCACGTGCCGCACGTTGAACCGGCACGCCTGTTCGATCAGAACGTCCGCCCGCGACCGGGCCGCCAGGCCGACCACCTCGATGGCCGCGCCGGTGTTCTGCCGAAGATGCTCGACCACATCCAGCGTGTTGACGCCGATGCTGCCGGTTGACCCGAGGACGATCAGACGTTTGCCGGGTGGTTTCATCCCGTGGTGGAAGCCTTGGCGGGAGCCTTCGAGGCGACAACACTGTTACGGTATCCCCGATTCGTTTCGGTGGACTCGCCCTGGGTGGCAGGCTTTGCGCCGTCCGCAGGCTTGCGCGGCCCGTCGGCGACGTTGCCCGAACCGGAGCGTCGGCGACGGCGCGAGCGGGAGGGCTTGCGTGCATCGGTGTTAACCGAACCGGCGGCATCGGTCGGCGCCGCGGTCTCGGTCGAGGCGGCGATGGTCTGACCGGTGCCTTCACCCGCCGTGTCGCCGGCGGTCTGCTCGGTTTTGTTGGCGCTGGATTTTCGGCGACGACCGCCGCGACGGCGGCGCCGGCGGGCCGGTTTGGCTTCGGCGCCGTCGTCTTGTTTTTCGGCGACGCTCTGGGGCGCCGCGTCGGGTATTGTGTCGGGTGTTGTGTCGGGTGTTGTGTCGGGTGTTGTGTCGGGCGCAGTGTCTGGCGCTGCGGCCTGCTCGGCTTCAGTGGGCGGCGCCCCCGGCACGCGGGTCGGCCGTTCGACGGGCACCATCGCGGGCTTGCCTGGCTTCCTGACCTTCGCGGGATCCACGGCGCCGCCCCGGGCGTCGAAGGCCGCCAGTTCGATAACGTCGATGCGGCCCGACTGGTTCACCCGAACCATCACCGGCTTGCCATTTTTCTGCTCGAGATGGACGAGTTCCGCCCGCTTGCGGTTCAACAGATGGAACGCCACGTCGGGGCTGATCGTGACTTCAATCCGCGCTACCTTCTCGTACTGGCCCACCATCGCCAGACGGCGGATCACCTCGCGCACGACCGTGTCGGGACTCTTGACCTTCCCGGTTCCTTCGCAGTGCACGCAATCGATGGTCTGAGACTTCTCCAGCGAGGGCCGCATCCTCTGGCGTGTCATCTCCAGGATTCCCAGTTGGCTGATCGAGAGGGGTTTCGTGCGGGCCCGGTCGTTCTTGAGGTTCTGGCGGAACTGCTGCTCGATCGAGCGACGATGTCGCGCGGCCCGCATGTCGATCAGGTCCATGATGATCACGCCGCCGAGGTCGCGCAGGCGCAGTTGTCGGCAGATTTCGTCCGCCGCTTCCTCGTTCGTCTTGAACGCCGTGGTTTCCGCGTCCTTGCTGCTGCGCATCTTGCCGCTGTTGACATCGATCGCGACGAGCGCCTCGGTCTGGTCGAAGACGAGTGATCCGCCCGAAGGCAGGTGAATGGTTCGTTGATTGATGGTGTCGATCTGCCGTTCGATGTCGAAGCGGTCGAACAGCGGAATCGCGTCGGTATACAGGAACACCTTGGAGGTAGCGCGGGGGCTGGCGATATCGAGGTAATCGCGCGCCCGTCGCGCCGCTTCTTCGTCATCGACGACGATACGATCGATGCCGGTCGAAAAAATGTCGCGGATCGTTCGAATGACCAAGTCGGACTCGGCGTACAACTCGCCGACGCGAACGTTGCCGGAACGTTTCTGTTCTATGATCTTCCACAATCTCAGGAGGTAACTGAGGTCGCGCTTCAGATCGGTCTTGGTCCGGCCGATTCCCGCCGTTCGGATGATGAAGCCGAAGTCTTTCGGAGGGGCCAGGTCGTTGAGGATGGTCCGCGCCTGCCGGCGCGCTTCGTCGTCCTCGACCTTGCGCGAAACGCCCAGGCGTTCCATGAACGGCATCATGACGATGTATCGACCGGGTATGGACAGGTAACTGGTCAGCGTGGGGCCCTTGGTGCCGATGCCCTCCTTCAAAATCTGGACGATGACCTCCTGCCCGCGGCGTAGACAGCTTTGGATGGGCGGCCGGTCCCGGTGGCGCGTCTTGTTCCCGACCTGTTCGGAATCCTGCCCGTCCTTTCCGGGGAAGTACCGCGGGTGCAGGTCGGAGATGTGCAGGAACCCGTTTCGTTCCAGGCCGAAATCGACGAATGCCGCCTGGATGGCCGGTTCGACGTTGACGACCCGCCCGGCGTAGATGTTGCCTACGTGCGACGCGACGCTGGCCTGCTCTTGGTAGAGCTCTTCGAGCTTGCCGTCGGTCACGATGGCGATCCGGCACTCCTCGCGGGGAACACAGTTGATCAGCATTTCCGTTGTCGGCATATCAGTGACTTTCAGGACGGAGCTGCCGTGGCGGCGAGTGGCCGGTGCCGCGGTGGGCCGGGATCGGCCCCGTCCATAGTTGGATCTCCCGGCATCGCGAGGGTCAGTCGGCGAAGACTCCCGGCACGACGCGGCGTGTTTCTTCGCGAAGGTAGTTCAGTACCTCGCGGTCCGATTCGAAACCTATCACCCGCCGCGCCACCCTCCGACACTGGTCGGTGGTCACGCTGCGGATGATCTTCTTCACTTCTGGAATGGCGGGGGGCGTGATGGAAAGCGTTCTGAGGCCCAGCCCGATCAGCATCATGACGTACTCCGGCTGGCCGGCCATCTCGCCGCAGAGACTGACTTCGATCTTGGCCCGTTGGGCCGCACGGACGACCTCTTTGATCAGCAGCAGCACCGCGGGGTGGGCGCCGCTGTAGAGGCTGGCGATCCGTTCGTTGCCGCGGTCCACGGCTAGCGTGTACTGAATCAGGTCGTTGGTGCCGATGCTGAAAAAGTCCACTTCCTTGGCGAACAGCTTGGCTTGCAGCGCCGCGGACGGCACCTCGATCATGATGCCCACGGGGATGTCTCGGTTGAACGGAACGACGTCGTCTTCCAGATCCTCGACGACGTCGTTGAGCACCATCTTGGCTTGCCGAAGCTCCATGATGCTCGTGATCAGCGGGAACATGATGCGGATGGGGCCCGCCGCGGCGGCGCGCAGAATGGCCCGAAGCTGTGTCTTGAAAAGCGGAAGGTTCTGAAGACAGAACCGGATCGAACGGCATCCGAGGAACGGATTTCGTTCGGTTGTGTGTTCGGTCTGGCCATTGTCGTGGAATTTATCGGCGCCAAGATCGAGCGTGCGAATGGTCAGTGGTTTGCCGTCAAGTGTGCGCAGCGCTTCGGTGTACGCTTCGTATTGCCGTTCCTCCGTTGGCCGTTCGTCGCTCGCCAGGTAGAGGAATTCGGTTCGGTAGAGTCCGATCCCGTGGGCGCCCTTTTCGATCGCGGGGCGGATCTCGCTGGTGAACTCAATGTTCGCCATGAGGGTGATCGGCGTGTCGTCACGTGTGATCGCGGGCAGGTCGGCCAACTCGTCGAGGCTCGTTTCCAGCTCGACGATTCGCCGCAGGTGCTGGCGGTATTCCATGAGCTGCGCAGCATCGGGATCGATGATCACCAGGCCCCGATTGCCGTCGATGATGACGGTGTCCCCCGGCGAGGTGTTGAGCGTGACGTCCTCGAGCCCGACGATCGCCGGAATGCCCAGGGCGTGCGCGAGGATGGCCGTGTGGCTGGTGTGGCCGCCGATGTCAGTCGCCAGCGCCTTGATCTTGTTTTTGTCCAGGGCGGCGGTCTGACTGGGCGTCAGGTCGTGAGCGATGACGACGGCGTCGTGCGTCAAATCCCGAAGCTCGTCGCGGGTCCTGCCGATCAGGTGGCGAATGATGCGGCGCTCAAGATCCCACAGGTCGTGGACCCGTTCGCGGACATACTGATTGTCCATCTGGCTGAATCGGTCGAACAGGGTGCGCATCACCGAGTAGACGGCGAATTCTGCGGTCACGTGCTGCGTGCGGATCTTGCCCTCGAACTGGCCGATGAGGTGTTCGTCCTGGAGCATGGCCAGGTGGGCGTCGAAGATGCTGGCCAGATCGGCGCCGATCGTCGCGGCCGTCTGGTCGCGCACCTGCTCCACGTCGCGGCGGCTGTTCTCCAGCGCCTGGCGCATGCGCTTGAGCTGGTCGTCCACCTGCGACGAAGCGATCACGCGTTTGGGAATCGCCAGTTGCTCGGCATCCAGAACCACGGCGCGGCTGATCGCCACGCCAGGGCACACCGGAATACCTTTTTTGATCTGCATGGTGGCGCGTCGGGTCCTGCGAGTCGCCTTGCGTGCGGCGGATCGCCGGGGGCCCTGATCGGGGCCGAACGGCGATCCGGAATCGCTCAGGTTCCCGCGGCCCTCGCCAGCTTCGAGGCCATGTCCGTCTTTTCCCAACTGAAGCCGGGCCGACCGAAGTGGCCGTGCGCCGCCGTAGGCTCGAAGATCGGCCGGCGCAGCTTCAGATGCTTGATGATGCCCTGCGGCGTCAGTGGAAATGATCGATGGACAAGTTTTTCGATTTTTCTCTCGTCGATACGGGCGGTGCCCTGGGTGTCGACAAGAACGCTGAGCGGTTCCGCGATGCCGATGGCGTACGCGAGTTGAACTTCACACACCTGCGCCAGACCGGACGCGACGATGTTCTTGGCCACATAGCGCGCCATGTAGCTGGCCGAGCGATCCACCTTCGTCGGATCCTTGCCGCTGAAGGCGCCGCCGCCGTGGCAGCCGGTGCCACCGTAGGTGTCCACAATGATCTTGCGCCCGGTCAGGCCGGTATCGCCGTGCGGGCCGCCGATTTCGAACTGGCCCGTGGGGTTCATGTGAATCTTGACCCCCTTGCGATCCCAGTAACGTTTGGGCATGACCGGTTCGATGATGTGCTTGATCACCAGGGCCTTGAGCTTCGCCTGCCTGGCCTTGCCGTTCCAATCGGGCGCATGTTGGGTGGACAGCACGACGGTGTGGATACGCTGCGGCTTGTGTCCCTCGTACTCCACGGTGACCTGGCTCTTGGCGTCCGGGCGCAAACCCTTGATGATGTCCTTGCGACGCACGGTTGCGTGTCGCTCCATGAGCCGATGGGCAAGGAAGATCGGAAGCGGCATCAGTTGTGACGTTTCGCGGCACGCGAAGCCGAACATCATCCCCTGATCGCCGGCGCCGTCGCGATTGACCCCCATGGCGATGTCGCCGGACTGACCGTGGATGGTGCGGATCACGGCGCAACTGTCGGCGTCGAACTTCATCCGCGGATCGGTGTAGCCAATCCGGCGCAGCGTCTTGCGGACGGTCTGCTCGATATTTTCCAGCGCGTGGATGGCCTTGCGGTTGTGAACGGTGACCTCTCCGGCGACCACGACCAGTCCTGTCGTGCACAGCGTCTCGCAGGCGCAGCGAACATAGGGGTCAACACGGATGAGGCTGTCCAGGACCGCGTCGGAAATCTGATCGGACACCTTGTCGGGGTGCCCCATCGAGACCGATTCACTGGTGAACAGGTGTTTCGCAGGGTTGTGGTTCATTGCCATTCACAGATCCAAATATTGATTTTAAAAATACTTACGGTTGACCCGACACGCGGCCGCAACGGTGTCCGATTCTACCGTCGCGCGAGCGTACGGTCCCGGCCCGATTCACCCAACCCAGGGTCTTTCCCGGTGGTCGGCACCGACCCGACCGGAGATCGGTTTCTGAAGCCGGCCGATTCGGATTGATCACATCCTGACTCAGGAGCGGAAGATTCTACCCCGCGAC
>CAUZBA010000211.1:0-6114 GCA_963577635.1 Phycisphaerae bacterium | reverse complement strand
CAATCAAGGAGAGGACAGCGTCCATGGCGATGCGCAGGACGTCGGGGTTCGACATGCACGGCTGGGTGACGATGCCCATCTTGTATCTCTCGCGCCGCTGCCCATCGATGAAGGCGAAGTACTCCGGATGCTCGGCGAAATACTGGGTGTGCGGCAGGAAGGCCGTGAAAGAGTGGGTTCCCCGCCCGATCGTTTTCACGCCGCCGAGCATCTTCTCGTCCAGAACCTGAAACGAGATGCCGTTCAGGCGATTGCGGCGGGTGGCATCACCCAGCAGGCCGCCTTCCCAGATCGTGCGACGTTCCAGCGGGGGGCCGTACACCCGCGACGTCACGGGGACTTTCAGCGTGGGTCGTGTGGGCACGTGGTTGACTCGGTGGGCCAGGAAACGGACCCCCAGCTCGACGTCCAAAAAATCGTACACGCCGTAAAGCGTTCCGCGGGGGATGTTGCCCATGATCAGCAGCCGGTCGCCTTCGCGCACGATGGCGAAGCCTTCCCAGTTGTCGGCCCGCAGATGGGGCGGCAGGTTGTCGAGTGCTTTGCGCGCGGTGTGGCCCACGACGATCTCGGTGTCGATCGGCGGCGCGTCGTCGAGCCTGATCGGGAAGACAGCGCCGGTCATCTTCTTGAGAAAATAGGCCAGCTCCTCCGCGGCCAGCTTCTCGGCGTCGTGGGCTTTCGAGGCGATGACGATCGCGTACGGCGTCCGGCCGTCCTGGGCCAGGGCGATCGGCGGGTTCGGGTTCGAGGCCGCAGGGTCATTCGGTGCAGCGCCAAGCAGGCACATCACCGTGAGAGTCGTGCACGAAAGGATTTGTAATTGCCTCATCAACGAACGCTCCATTACACTGGGGCCGACATTGTAGCACCATGACGACCGACCCCATCGAATTCATGAGAATGCCCGCGATCGACGTGCACGCACATTGCGGCACGTACGACGGGTATACGCCAAGCGCGGCGATCCTGTTCAACGCAGAGGCCGACGAAGTCGTGTCCCGCGCCGCTGCCTGCGCGGTCACGAGGACCATCGTTTCCGAGATAGGGGCCTTCGATCCGGCGCCGGACCGACCCGCCGCCGTCGATGCGGCCAACGTTCGGGCCCGCGAGGCTGCGGAACGATTCGACGTTCTGCGGTTCTACGTGGTCGTGAACCCGAAGCGGCCGAATTGGGAAACCGCTACGCAGTCGATGCTCGACCACCCGAGGTGCGCGGGTGTCAAGCTCCACCCGCGATGGCATTACTGGTCGGTCGAAGAGCACGGCGACCGCGTCTTTTCGTTTCTGGATGAGCGAAAGCTCCTGACTCTGACGCACACGGGCAACCTCGGCAACGAACCGCAGCGGTTCATCCCTTTCGCCAACCGCTTCCCGGACGTCAAACTCATTCTCGCCCATATCGGCCACTCGGAAGACGGCACGTTCGACCTGCAGATCAACGCGGCAAAGCAGGCGACGCAGGGCAATGTCTGGGCCGACACGTCGTCGTCGAAGTCCACCGCGGCGCGGCTGATCGAGCATGCCGTCGACCAGATCGGCGCCGACCGGGTGCTGTTCGGCAGCGACTCACCGCTCTACTTCACGGCCATGCAGAAGGCACGGATCGCCTATGCACTGATCAGCGACGACGCCAAACGGAAGATTCTCCACGACAATGCGGCGGAACTACTCGGCGATTGATGCACGCCGGCGCTGCGCGGGCGAGCACCTGGCGAACGCGACTGCGAGGGTGCATTGAATCGTTACGACCGATCGGCACAGTTGCACGAACAATCGCGGCAGACACTCGCCGGCGGCGTGCACAGCAGCATGCGGGCGCGCGGCCAGCGCGTCCATTTCTTTGAGCGCGCCGAGGGCGCCTACATTCATGACGCCGACGGGAATCGTTTCATCGACTTCTGGCTGGGCGCCGGGCCGCTGATCCTCGGCCATACACCGCCGGATGTGGTCGCGGCGATCAGGAACCAGCTGGACTGCGGGCTTCAGACCGCGACGGAGACGGCGCTCGGCGCCGACGTCGCAGCGAGCTTCGTCGAACTGGTCCCCTGCGCCGAGCTGGTGCACTTCGCCAACACCGGCTCCGAGGCCAACCACCTGGCCCTGCGGATCGCCCGCGCCTACCGTGGCCGGGACCGGATTGTCTGCTTCGAAGGGCACTACCACGGCTGGTTCGACAACACCTGGATCGACGGCTCGGCGCGGGGCGCGTCGAAACCGGCATCGGACGGACAAGGCGACGCCCCGGAGCACCTGATCGTCCTGCCGTGGAATGACATCGGCGCGTTGTCGAATGCCGTTGCGGCCCACGCCGGTCAGATCGCCTGCGTCATCATGAATCCGATGATGCTCGCCGGCGCGCCGGGCGGCACCATGCCGCGGCCCGGCTATCTCGAACAGGTGCGCCGCATCTGCACTGAGCAGGAGATCGTGTTCATTCTCGATGAGGTGCTCACCGGTTTTCGCGTGGCCCTCGGAGGCGCGCAGGAACTGTTCGGCGTCCGGCCGGACCTGGCCACCTATGCCAAGGCGATCGCCGCGGGCGTGGCCCTGGCCGCCGTGGCGGGCGCACGGCCATTCATGGATCTGGTGGCGTCGGGCCGAGTCAAGCATCCCGGGACATACAACGGAAACGTCATGGCCATGGCGGCCGCGAAGGCGGCGCTCGAACACCTCTCGGCCGACGATGGCGGTTTCTATCGCCACTGCAACGCAGTGCGCGAGCAGCTCACCGAGGGGATTGCCCGCAGTGCCGCACGGCACGACATTTAGGTCAACATCCGCGGAGCCGGCGCGGTCATGACCGTCTGGTTCGGCGATCGCACGGACTATCATGACGCCCGAACGGCGGAGGCCTGTCACCACCCGGAGCGGTCGGCCCTCTTTTTCGAGGGCCTGCTGTCGCGCGGCATCCTGGCGAAACAGACGATATTCCTCAGTGACGTTCATACGCAGCGGGAAGTCGATGCGACGATCGAGGCCGTAGACGATGTGATGCGGGAGCTTTGACGACGATGTGCCACGTCCTCGCGGCGATCTTGCTCTGACGGCAATACCCTCGACATGGCCAAACCAACCAGACGGCTCCATCGCGTTCTGCTTCTTCTTCTCACGCTTGCCTTCGTGCTGATCGCCCTGGAGGTTGGGTCGCGCCTGATCCTGGGGCCGCCGCCGAGGCTGGCCCTTGCGTCGCTCGAGGAGGTTCCCCGAGGCCAGGGGACGCAGCGCACCTATCTCGTCGAGGTCGACAAGGCGCCCGAATCGGGGCTCTATCACCACACGTCCTCGGGGTTGCGCCTGATTCCGGACATGAAGGCCGTCATCAAAAACCATCGCCTGAACGGCCGGGACATTCTCATCGAAACGAACGGCCTCGGACTGCGCCACCGGGAATTGCCGCCGAAGCAGGGTGATGAGCTTCGGATTCTTGTGCTGGGCGACTCCATCACGTTCGCCGATTACGTGGATGACAACGAGACGTTCGTTCGGCAACTCGAAGAGCGGATCATCGGCGACCAGGAGTCGGGTCGAAACGTTCACGTCATCAACGCGGGAGTCGGTGCCATCAATCTGCAGACGGAATACCTCATACTGAAAGAACAGGCGCCGGCGGTTCAACCCGACCTTGTGGTCATTGCCCTGTATCTCAATGACGCTTCGACGTCGCCCGTGATCAAGCCGTTGCCCTATCCGTTGCGCCTGAGCCAGTTCATGCAATGGGCGCAGCTCAAATCATTTAATCTGAAGCATCGGTGGAGCGGCCAGCGAAGCGAAGAGGACAAACAGTGGATCGGGGAGTTTGAAAGATCCAACAGCCCCGCGGAGGGAGATTGGCGCCGCGAGCCGCGGGCCCTTGCCCACGAGATCCTGCAGTCGTTCGGCGACTGGGGCTACGCGTGGAGTGACGGTGCGTGGAACCGAATGAGACCCGTTCTGGAAAAAATACGCACGTTCACGGACGAAAGCGGATTCAGGACGATCGTGGCGCTGCTGCCTGTCAGGCAACAGGTCGAATCGCAAACCCTCAACGACGTTCCTCAGAAGCACTTCGATCGTCTTCTCACCGAGCTTCGGCTCCCTCACCTAGATGTGCTCGGGGCCCTGCGAGACGATTGGCGAACGGCGAGCCAATCACTGTTTTATGATCATTGCCACTTGACGCCGCGCGGAAACCGTGTCGTGGCGAATGCGATTCATGAGTTTCTAACCGGAGAGAGATTTGTCGATTGACTCGAACGGCCGACCCCCGTGGCTCTTGCGGCTCACGACGGCTGCGGGGTTGATCTTTCTCCTGGCGCTGCTGTGCCTGATCAGGCCGGACGTCTATTTCACCGGTGACAGCGGTGTCAAGAAGTTGCTGGTCGAGCAGTTCGCGGCGGGGGCGCTGCACATTGACGTGAATCTCACGGACGTGCCGTGGGTCAAGGCGTTGTGGGCCCGGGGCCTGTATCCCCTTGGCGACTTCGCCTACCTGCTAGACGGCAAACGGCACATCATCTTTCCATACGTGTTTCCATTGTTCACGGCTCCGTTCTACGCGCTGCTCGGGCTTCCCGGCCTTTACGTTCTGCCGGCGCCCAGCGGCACAACGACATCGGCAACGGTTGGAGGAGTCTGATGCTGGCCGGCCTGATCTTCGGGACACCTCTGACACTCTACGGGGCGATGTTCTGGGAGCACGCCCTGGCGGTCGCCTTGACGTGCGGCGCCGTGCGACATCTCCTGATCGCGCCGGGAACAAACGGCTCCGTGCGGACTTCGTTCGTGTGGGGCGCGGTTCTCGGTTTCACGTCTTGGATCCGGCCGGAATGTTTCGCGCTGGTCGGGGCGGTCACCGCGGCATCGTTCTTCTGCCTTCGCCGGCAATTGGGCGTTCGCAGATGGGCGGCGTTCAGCGGCGGCGCGGCGCTCGTGGTTGCATTGTTCCTGCTGGGGAACCTGTGGATGTACGGGGTCCTGCTGGGGACGCACGGCATGCAGGTGACCCGCGCCATCGCGTTTTTCGAGCGTCTTATCAGGTTCGCGCGGAACCTCGGGGCGCTGGGGTACGAATTCATCGTGTACGTGCCGGTCGTCGTCTTCGCGGCCGCGGCACTGCTTTTGCGAGGACGGGCACCGCAACGCGGTGGGGCGATCCTGTTTCTGGTGCTGGCCGGGGGTTTATACCTGATCGGAGCGTCGGCCATTGTTCCCCATCGCGGCGGCCTGCAGTTCGGTCCGCGCTACCTTTTCCCCGCGATCTCGATCGTCTTTTTTCTCTGCGCCCTGCTGCTGCGTGACCTGGGCAGCGCTTCGGCGCGGCCCCGCGGCGGCCTGCTCGTTGCCGCGGTCGCCGCCGTGCTCGTCGGATCCTGGGCCAACGCCTGCGCGGGCAGCGTGCGGCTTGCCTGAGAACACCCGCAACCGGATCGCGCCGGCCCTCGACGAGCTGCGCCGCGGCGGCCACACGATCGTGGGTGTCTCACACGACTCGGTGGCCGTCGAGCTTGCACCCGAGCTTCGCCGCGTCCACTTTTTCCTTCTTGACGAGCCGGAGGATCTGGCCGCGCTGATCGAGGCCATGGGGCAGCAGGGCGAGAGGCGCATGTTGCTGATCGTTCAGCGGCTGGGCAGTCGGCCCCGGGGCGATCGTCCCTGTCTGTTGTCCGGCTCGCCGCCGGATTCAGCGATCGATGTCCAGGCGCTCGGTCGCTTCGGGCGACACTACTACTTCTATGAGATCACAGTCGGCGAGTCTCCGCGCAGTGAACCGTGATCGCCATGCCCGATTCCAGCTCCCTCTCCCATCCTGTCAACTCCCCAATGACTGACATTGCACAAGCCGGGTAGACGGTAGGATTTTGACAGGATTTACAGGATGGGAGGGGGAGATCTACAGGATGTTTGGATTGTGTTCTTCAGATCAACGCTTGTTGGTCCTTAGCCCCACACCCGATCGGATCCTGTAGATCTCTTTTCCGATCCTGTTGATCCTGTCAACTCCCCGGTCCCCGTTTGGACGCTGCGACTCTCACTACTTGAGAGTTGCGACTCTTTCCATCTGCGATGACGGGGTTTCGCTTCGGTTTGCCGGCGCTGAACGTTGCCCGGCCTGTACCTGCTCCGTCAATCGAC
>CAUZBA010000210.1:0-6117 GCA_963577635.1 Phycisphaerae bacterium | reverse complement strand
CACGCACGGATTGCGTGTGAACATGTCAGGCAAGTGGTTTCATGCCGTGCACTATCCGCTGATTTACGATGCGTCGCGACCCGATTACGAGCGGATCGACTACGACGCGCTGCGCGAAATATGTCTAGAGCAGAAACCGAAGATGATCCTGTGCGGCTATTCGGCGTACCCACGCATCATCGATTTCGAGAAGTTCCGCGCCGTGGCCGATGCGTGCGGGGCGATGCTGATGGCCGATATCGCCCACATCGCCGGGCTCGTGACGGCCGGGGTGCACCCCTCGCCCTTTCCGCACGCCCACATCGTGACGACCACAACGCACAAGACACTGCGCGGACCGAGAGGCGGCATGATCCTGAGCGATGACGAGCAGATCGCCACCAAGATCGACCGCGCCGTGTTCCCGGGGTTGCAGGGCGGCCCGCTGATGCACATGATCGCCGCCAAGGCGGTCTGTTTCGGCGAAGCGCTACGCCCGTCTTTCAAGGAACAGGCGCATCAAACCGTGGCCAATGCCAGGGCGCTCGGCGAAGCGCTTACGGCCAGGGGCTACAGACTGGTATCCGGCGGCACAGACAACCATCTCATGCTCGTCGATCTGACGGCGCGAATCGCGCAGTTGACAGGAGCCGACGCCGAGCGGTGGCTGGAATCCGCCGGGATCATCACGAACAAGAACGGCATTCCTCGCGATCCTCTGCCGCCGGTGAAGACCAGTGGATTGCGGATCGGCACGCCGGCGCTGACCACGCGTGGTCTGACCGAGCAGCACATGATCCAGATCGCCGATTGGATGGACAGCGTGCTCGAAGCTCGCGGCGATGAGGCGGTGTGCCGCCGAGTGCGCGACGAGATCACTGAGTTCTGCAAGCAATATCCCATTCCGCATTGAACGACACATCTTCTGAGGCTGAAGGCAACGTCGCGAATCGGTCAGGGGTTACCGCCAACGTCCTGTACCTTGCGGTGGCCACTGGAATCGTTGGGGTCAGCCGCTTTTTAACCAACTGGCTGATCGCCAGCGTCTATGGGCCGCAGGAGCATGGCCGTTTCGCGGTCGTGTTTCAGTTCATCAGCATGGTGCTGGTCGCTGCCGAACTGGGGATGGTCATGACGTACGGCGTCCGGCAGATCGCACTCACGGCGGTTCGCGACCGCTCCGGACTACCGGGTGTGGTCAACGAATTGAGCGGCGTCCTGCTCGCCGTCCACCTGCTCATGGCCGCGGCGCTGTTCGTGGTGGCCGCACCGCTTGGCCAGTGGCTCGGCGCGGACGGAACTCTCTTGCGTCTCGCGGCCGTCTGGTTGATCGGCTTCGGGATATACCGTCTGACCATCATGGTGGCCAACGGCCTGGAGGCCATGGCCTATTCCACTGCGACGACGCTGCTGTTCTACGCGGTGTGGATGGCGTGGATGACCGTATCCCTTCGCCGGCAACTGCCCATGGATCGCCTGTTCGCCGGCTGGGCGGTGACGTTGCCAGTGGCCGCGGCGGCCTGCTGGCTGTTGTTGCGGCCGCTGTTGCGCCGGCACGGGCTGCGCTGGCGACCACGCCTGACCAACCCGCGAAGGGCCATGATGATGATCGCCGCGTCGTTGCCCTTTTCGCTTCCGTTGACCGGGACACTGATCCTGCCCGGCGTCGTGTGCGTGCTACTCGTACGCCTCAACGGGTCACTCGAACAGGTCAGCTATTTCCAGATCTGCTTCAGTCTGGGGATTCTTGCGAATCTCTTTGCGGTGCCGATTGCGGGAGCGATCCTGCCCGCGGTGACGCGTATGATCGCGAGAGACGCGGAAAGCAATGGCCCGGGCGGTGACGGGTTCGACCGGGCCCGGCGGCTGGTTCGCCGTGGCGTCACGGTGATCTGCGTGGTGGTCACGTTGCCCCTTGCGGTTTATTTCTGGGCAGGAACCTGGATTCTGTCGCACGTTGGTAACGAATACGGATCAAACGCGACGGTCTTGCTGATCATCGCCACCGCGGTGGTGTTCGACGCGTTCCGGATGATCGTCGATCAATTGCTGATGACCACCGGGCACGTGCGCGCCGTGGCATGGGCCGAGGTGGGTCGGTTCGCGGTGTTGATCGCGGCCGCGTGGTCGGTTGTTCCGGCATCCGGCGCCCGCGGTGTGTCCATGGCACTGCTGCTGTCGACGCTGGTCAACTTTGTGATCAAGCTGATCATGGCGCAGCGATTCATGCGGTTGCATCTCTGGATTGAAGCATTGGCTCTTGTCGTGGGGATCTTGGTCGCGGGCGCCGCGATGCGGTTCGGCGGCGCCACCTGGGCGGCGCCGATGATCTGGGGGCTGGGCGTGGCGTACCTGGCCGTCACGCGTCGCCACGGCGGAGCTTCTTCAGCAGGATGATGGTGTCCGGACCGGCGCCAAGTTCACGGGCCGCGTTGCCGTCGCGCACCGCGATCTCCAGGTGTCCGCTGCTGCCGAAATACGCGAGAAGTTCACCCCGGGCGACGTCGCCGTAGGTGCACTGAATCGATGGAATCGATCGTCCGGCGACTTCGATCGTGATGGGGTCGTCCCCCGACGGCGACCTCCAGACATCGAAGTCGAGCGTGTTGAGGTTGGTGATCAGGTTGCCGAATCGGTCCACAACCAGAACGCGTAATTCCAACCCCTGCCGCATCGCGCGAGGCGTGGGGATGTCGAGCATCACAGGCGGGTCGGCCGCCTTGCCCATCCGTTCGAGAGGCGTCCGCGCGGCGAGGTGTGCCGCGACCGGCGCAAAGATGTCGCGGCCGTGAAACGTGTGGCTCACGACGGGAAGATGATAGGTTGGGTTGGTCAGCGCCACCGACGCCAATGGCGTGGCGGCGCTGAGGACTGCCGTGAACAGGCCGTTGTCGGGACCGACAAACGTGCCGTGGTCGGTTCGAATGGCGATCGCCGCTCGATCGGTGCCGACGCCGGGGTCCACAACGCCGACATGGATCGTGTCGGGCGCGAACGCGCCTCGTGCCGACGCGATCGCCAGTGCCCCGGCCAAGACATCCTGAGCCGGGATCTGATGGGTCAGGTCCACGATTCGCGCTTCGGGGGCGATGCTCAGGATGACGCCCTTCATCTGTGCCACGCAGGTGTCGCGGTCGGCGAAGTCGGTCGTGAGCGTAATGATGGGGGGCAGCGGAGCGGTCACCTCACTCATACTGCTTTCGCTGACGCGCGGGCGGAATGTTCAGTTGCTTGCGGTATTTCGCCACCGTGCGGCGGGCGATCTCGATCCCGTGTTCCTTGAGCTGGTCGACAAGTTGATCGTCGTTGTAGGGATTGCTCTTGTCCTCTTCCTGAATGATCGATTCAAGTTTGGTCTGGACGGCTGTCCAGCTCATCGCGTCGCCGCTGTCGGTTTCGGTGCCGCCGGAAAAGAACATGCGAAGCGGAAAGATCCCGCGCGGCGTCTGAATGTATTTCTCGTTCACGGCCCGGCTAACGGTGGCGACGTGGATGCCGAGTTGATCGGCCACACCAGTCATGGGCAGGGGGCGCAGGGCCCCGGGCCCCTCGTCGAAGAAATCCCGCTGGGCTTCGATCACGACGTTGATCACGCGCAGCAGCGTGCTGTTTCTCTGCTCGATCGCATCGAGCAGCCAGCGCGCCGTGCGAATATTGTTGCCTACGAAATCCCGGGTCTTGCGATCGACCGTCCGATCACGAGCCATCTTCTGGTATTGTCGGTTGATCTGCAGACTCGGATAGTGACCGTTGGTGAGCGTGGCCACGTATCGAACCTCTTCTTCTTCGTATTCAATGATGGCGTCGGGTGTAATGGCCCGGGGCGCATCATCAACCAGTTGGCGGCCCGGGTGGGCGGGGAACTGGCGCAGGCTATGCTTGGCGTGGTTGATCTGCTCCAGTGAAAGATTGGTGGCCTTGGCGATCAATGGCAGCCGATTCATGCCGAGGTTTTCGAGGTGGTCGCTGACCAGCAGGCGTTCGACGCTCAGATCCGGCGCACCGGGCATCTTCGAGCGGGCGTCGATCTGCAGCAACCAGCACTCCCGCAGATCGCGTGCGGCCAAACCGACCGGCTCGAGGCATTGCTGCAGCTGTTCAAGCGCTTGATCAAGCAACGTCGCGATCACGGTCGGCGGGGCCTGATCAAGCAGCGTCTGACGGTCGGTTCGCAGATAGCCGTCCTCGTCGATGAACTCGATCAGGAACTCTCCGGCTCGCCTCGATTCGGCATCGGTTTCGATGAGCCGCCATTGATCGAGCAGCTGTTCGGTCAGGCTCTTGGGGCGCGCGGCCGTATTGGCCATCGCGTCAAGCTTGGCGTCGCGGTCGGACGTGTTCTGAGGGCGGCGGTACGATTCGCCCGTGTCGTAGGCGTTCGATTCCCACCCGTCGCCCATCGCTTCGGTGATATTCGTCAACCGTTCGAAGTCATCGCTGTGATTCGGGTCAACGGCGTCATCGCGGACGACCAGATCACGTTCTCCCTCCTGGCTGTCGCGCTGCTCCTGTTCGCGCTGTTGATCCGCACTGCTTTCGTCCGACTCCGACTCCTTCGGTTCGAGCGTCGGGTTGCTGCCCAGTTCCTGATCAAGCCGTTCCTCGAGCTGCTGTGCCGACATCTGCAGAATCTCCATCGATTGGATCATCCGCGGAGCGAGCTTCATCCGCTGGTCGAGTCGCAGGTGTTGTCCGGTGTCAATCCTCATGGGATGCGGTATCCAACCGTCACGAAGGGGCCCCCAGCCGCGCCGGTACGGTTATTCTCGGAACCGTGAACGCGCCAGTCCCCTGTTTCGAACATCAGCGATTGCACGTATTCAATCAACTGCCCACGGCGTGACGGCCGTGGATCGCATCGCCGAGAACTGCCTTGCTCAGGGCCTCCAACGGCGCCCCGGCAGGAATGCCACGGGCCAGCCGCGTCACCCGAACGCCCACGCGTTCGATTTGCTCGGCGAGATGCAGTGCCGTGCCGTCGCCCTCGAGAGTCGGACTTGTGCCGAGGATCACTTCTTTCACGGCGTGTTTTGACAACCGCTCAAGCAGCGGTTCAAGGGTCAATTCACCCGGACCTACGCCGTCGAGCGGCGCCAAGCGGCCCATCAGGACGTGGTAAACGCCTCGGTACATGCCGGACTGCTCAAAACTCAACACATCCTTGGGCTCTTCCACGACCAGGATCGTCTCCTGGTCGCGCCGCACGTCGCTGCAGATCGGACACGGATCCGATTCGCTGATGTTGTAACAGAGCGAGCACTGCCGGACCGTCTTGCGCATCTGCGCGACCGCGTTGGCCAAGGTGGCAGCTTCTTCAGGCGGCTGCTTGAGCAGGTAGAACGCCAGGCGTTCGGCCGAGCGTCGTCCGATGCCGGGTAGACGTATGAGCCTTTCGACCAGCCGCTCCATCGAGCCGGGGTGCGTGGCTTTGTCCATGGACCTATTCTAGCTCGGCGTCGCATTCCCCTGATCGTCGACGCCGCGTCGCGTACCGCTCTTGTGGAATTCAAGCCGTCGTGACGCGTATTCCCTTGGCGAGAAAGGCAGATCGGGATCGGCAACACCCTCGGTCGTCTGCCGGTGCAGCGCCGTGAGGAATGGCACGCACCAGCCGCATCCCGTGCCCGCCGACAGGCATTCGCTGATCACGCTGGCCACGGACGGCTTCTGCCACCGGCAGAAATTGACGATCTTGCGTTTCGAAACGTGGTAACAGAGACAGACGTGGTCGTCGGGGTCCATGGTGGTCAGCGTATCATAGGGCGCGGTGGCGAGAGCAGCAGAGCGGAAGAGCAAGAGATCAGGAAAGCGGAGGGGAGGGGAGGGGAGTTGACAGGATCTACAGGATGGGAAGGGAGATCTACAGGATCGATCTTGAGATGGGAGAAGTGGACAACAGGAAAGCAGGAACGCGGAAGAGCAGGAATTCAGAGCAGAGGGAGAGTTGACAGGATTTACAGGATTTACAGGATTGACAGGATTTCTTGAGGATCAAGAGGATCGAAACTTTGTGTCATATCGGAGAGATGTCCCGTTAGCCCGCATTTCTCACGACTCTATTGAAAAGGTTGGTCTTTCTGGCATAAGGGAAGTTGCGAGCAACCTTTATTCCAGGCAAGGCGGCCGACCTATGACGAC
>CAUZBA010000209.1:0-6118 GCA_963577635.1 Phycisphaerae bacterium | reverse complement strand
CTCGAGCCGCTTGAACGGCTGGCCGTGCTTGCCCGGAAACTTCAGGGGCGCGCCGTGCTGATGATCGACGAAGCCTACGTCGACTTTGCCACCCGCGATGCCCTTCCTCTCGTGAGCGCGTCGAGCGGTCTGGACAACGTTCTTCTGTTGCGGAGTCTGAGCAAGGGGTACTCGCTGGCCGGGCTTCGGTTCGGTTACGGGATCGGACACCCGAGCCTGATCACAGTGTTGAACAGGGCTCGCGACAGTTACAACACCGACGCGGTGTCACAGGCTGCAGCGACCTGTGCCCTGCAACACCGCGACGCTGCCGCAAAGACATGGCGCGCTGTTATCGGTCAACGGCAGCGGATGACCGTAGAATTGACGGACCGCGGTTTTTCCGTCCTCCCAAGTGAATCCAACTTCGTCCTTGCCACGCCGCCACGGGCGTCAGGCGACCTGCCAGCGGATGCGTTGACGCAGAAGCTAAAGCAAAGGGGCGTGTATGTGCGATATTTTGACCGGGAGCGCCTCCGCGACAAGCTACGCATCACGATTGGAACGATCGAGCAGAACGACGCGCTGCTCAAGGCGGTGGATGAGTTGCGGGATTAGATCCATGTCCACACCACCCCGTACCGCGACGAATCGGCGCAAGACGCGCGAGACCGATGTCAACGTGACTTTGTGTCTCGACGGCGGCGAATGCACCATCGAAACCGGTGTGGGCTTTTTCGATCATATGCTCGTCCATCTTGCCCGCCACGGTGGATTCGGACTGAGCGTCAAGGCTCGGGGTGATACGCACGTCGACGACCATCACACGGTCGAGGACGTCGGCATTGTGCTGGGCCAGATGCTGGACAGGGCGCTGGGCGACAAGTCCGGAATCGAACGATTCGGTTTTGCGTCGATTCCCATGGATGACGCCCTCGCCCGTGTCAGCGTGGATCTTTCCGGCCGTTCGTCGCTTAACTACGACGTTTCCTTTGACGAGGCCAGTGGAAAGATTGGAACGTTCGACACACAACTCGTCAGCGAATTCCTTACGGCACTGGTGAACAACGGCCGCTTCAATTGCCATGTCGAGGTGGCGAGCGGCAAAAACAATCACCACATCGTCGAGGCGATCTTCAAGGCGCTTGGGCGTTCTCTTCGCCAGGCCGTGGCCGTCACCGGCGACGATGTGCCGAGCACGAAGGGGGTGCTTTGAAGGGAAAGGCACGAAGGCACGAAGGCAGGGAGGGGGATCGTCGCACGCGATGAGCGAGCGATCGAACGCCTGTCAATAACGAATCCCAAGGCAGGGCGAGCTGGCGCCCGAATAACAACTCTTCGTCGCTCTGTTCCCGGCACGAGGATCGCTGAGCGGCAGGGGCTCCATCTGCCTTGGATTGCAGCGGTCCAATAACCGAACATACACATGTCGGCATCGCAACGGTCCTGTCGTATGGATTGGATGGTCCTGTGGTGTCGGCAGACCGGGAAATTTCGAATTTCTGGCTGGTCATCTGGCAACTTGAATCGTTCACTGGATGGGGTGCTTCAGCGTGGGTGATGCTTGGACGATGAGCACCTTGCACTCGCGTGTTCGTCGACGTTCAAACCGGCGGCGAGCCGAATCGTTCGGGCAACGTCAATCAAGGAGCTGAATGATGATCAGGTGGGGAAGCCGAATCGTACTCATCGCTGTCCTAGCACTGGGGCTTGGCTCATTTCCCGGTTGCTCAACGAATCGTCCCGTCTCACAGGGAACACAGAGAACGGCCATGACCGGCACGTCATACGGCGCCGGTGATGCCCTGGGTTGGCAGATATTCGGAAAGCAGAGAAGGGGCGAATCGCTTCCGCCCCTGGTCGTCGGCGACGTCGAGCCATGAACTAGCAGGACGCTGCAAAACCCCGGATTCTGGCGTTCGCCCAAGAATCTCAAATTTGAAACTACCGCTCTCGCTTCGCAGATCGAGTCCAAACGCGTTGAAGGCGAAACTTTCGAAAATATCAGGTACACGTTTTTGCGCCGACCGAGTTTTTCAGCGTCCTGCTAGAGTGGTTTCAATCTAACCGTAGCGTCCTGAGCTGGCTGTCCCGATGTACATCGGGAGCTTTGTTCCCGGCGCGTCGGGACATCGACGACCCGCAATAAGGTCGCCTGCTTCTCGCTCCGCGCCAGACCCAGCGATGCCGACTCTTCGAACGCTGCATTTGGATCGAGAATGCTCCATTCGCGGTGACGGCGTCGCGGTACTTGACACATTTCTGAACTGAGTTGGCGTCACACCAGATCCGTGGCGACGTGGCGTGCTGATCTCTCTTTGGGCGTGCGGCGCCAGCCGCTCACTGCGATTCCTCGCTGTTCCTCCAAAACCGCAAGCGGTGTTACGGTCCGCGTGCGCGATCTTTCTCTTTGCGGCAGTCGCCGATAGAATTTCCTGCCTCTGTACGGTGCGGACCACACGTTTACGTTGTTCAAATCGGTTTCGCCCAATGCCCGCCGAGCAGACCACCGCCGAAGTCACGACCGTCATGTTTACCGACATTGTCGCGTCGACGGCGATCAAGGAGAGCCTCGGCGACATGGTCTACCTCCGCTGGAAGCGGCGGCACGACCACCTGTACCGATCGATCGTCGAATCCATCGATAAGGCGCAGATTCTCAAAGACACCGGCGACGGATTCCTGGCAGTGTTTCACACGCCCAGCGACGCCGTGAACGCGGCGCTGCGCTTCCAGCACGCACTCTGGCACGAGCCCTGGAAGCCCGAAAGCAATGTCAAGACGGCCACCGAAATCCTCAACAAGCAGACGGCTTCCACGAAACCCTGGCGTGACAAGCCGCTGCGTGTGCGGATCGGCATCCATTACGGCCAGGTGCTCGCTCACCAGGAAGAGGGATCGGGGCGGATCCGCGACATCACCGGTGCCACGGTCGACTTCGCCGCCAGAGTTCAAGGGACCGCGCTGCACGGCCAGACTCTCCTGAGCGAACCGACCTGCGAGGCGGCCCGCGATTTCGTGAAGGAACATCCGCCCGTGGAGTCAGGCCCGGCGCCTGAACTAGATTGGAAGGACCACGGCGATTACATCTTCAAGGACACGCGCAAGACCGAAACGCTCAGCGAAGTGGGATCGGTCGAGATTGCACCGTTCGTCAGCCCTCTTGGCGGCAAGAACGTCGAATCGGTCGAAGAGCAGAAACGCAAGAAGCGACGCGCGATTCGCCGGGCGGTGATCGCGGCGATGATCGCGATCGCCGCCGTTCCCGTGGGCTGGTGGCTAATTCAGCAGATGATTCCGGAACAGCCTCCCGAAGTCGCGACCGACGTCGACAAGACAAACTGGAACGAGCTGACCAGGCACTATCGAGCGTGGGCGGGCCAGTTGCAGGAACACATCAAGGACGAGAATGTCGCTGACAAATGGGCCAAGGATGCCCAACTCGCGGCGATCATCGATAAGTTCGCAGACCTCGGGGAAAGGGACATCCGTATCAATCCGAAGCTTGTTATCCCCGACGTTGAGGGGGTTGATTTGGGGATGATTCGCCCCAAGGAAAAGGCCAGGCTCAAAGACGGCGTGAAAGCG
Organism: Phycisphaerae bacterium; assembly: GCA_963577635.1. Lineage (GTDB taxonomy): Bacteria > Planctomycetota > Phycisphaerae > Phycisphaerales > Phycisphaeraceae > CAUZBA01. Next base: position 2,551 of record CAUZBA010000209.1, on the reverse strand, counting down.
CTGCAAGACATTGAAAAACTTCTGAAAAACTGGAAACCGATCGCGTCTTTTGACTCCCTCAAGGCTCGCCTCGAAGACCGGCCTTGGGTGAAACCGATAGAAATCATCAAAGACGTCGTGGCCAAAGTTGACACGAGCAGCGAGTCGCCGCTGCAGATTATCGAAGGCATCGACACGCTTCTTGATTCGGGTGGCCGCTTCATCGAAGCCTTTGAAAATCTTGATCGAATGGCCCGGGACATCAACGGTACCAACCGGGAGATCATGACCCTGATCGCGGACAATCGCCGGGACTATCCAGACGATTTTTCACATCAGATCAAACAGGAGGAAGACAGTAGGCGTGCGACGCTGCTTTTGAAGGTCGTGGGCGACCCCACCCCGATCACCTTTGCCGGACTGAAATCGATAGAACAGGATCCGCTCGAATTGCCAGATGCCAGGACGATCGTCAGTGTCCACGAGCAACTGGGTGCATTACGAAATCGCCTGAAGAAATGGCCCGACGAACCTCCGACGACGGACGATCCCCGTGTTGCGGCCGATCTAGCTTCGAGAATCAAGAGTCTCTCGGAATCAATCCAGGGAGAGTTGATCGAACGGTTCGGTGACGAATCCGCAAGGGATTATGCGAGTCACCTCGGCCTGAACGTCGCGACGACGCACGATGCCATCAAAGATATTTCGTGGACAAATCGCCATCGCCGGAAGATCGAGCGCACGTTCGAGTCGGTCAACCAACAAATGGCTTCCCTGGAAAAGTCCGTGTCGCAGCGGGTGGCGTGGAACAATCAGGTGCCGGCGACCCCGGATCCCCACCTGGCTGTGCAGTCGCTGCTGGGCGAGGTTCGGACGGATCTCGAACAACTGAGCAAACTGAATCCGAATCAAGGCGAGAAGGAACAGGCGGAACTGGCGTCAATCAACGATCGCGTTGCCGCCTTTGACGAAATACTCTGGATTAACGCGTTCGAGGCCCGGATTATTCGTGAGGCAGACGAACTGACCGAGTATTTGACCACGATTCAAGAACGCGTGTTCGGCGAGCTCGACCCGCGACAGCACTGGGGCCCGGGTCCCGAGCGGATGATGGGTGAAATCGCCAGAGCGATCCCCCAGCTCGACGAACAGCAACTGGCGGACGCCAAGACGCTGGCGGAGTTCCGCAACAATCACAGGCAGCTGCGAGATCAGATTGATGCCCTGAAAGACAGATCATGGACGCGCGAATCCAGGGCAGCCATCGAGACGCAGAGCACGGCGTACCAGGAGCGTTTGCTCGTGCTGCACAGCAGGATCGACGCCCTCCTTGACGTGCGCAAGGCATGGAGGCCCGAAGAGGACATCGCATTGATCAACGGCGTGATCGATGTGCTCCGGGAGCTCGGGCAACCGTCCGGCGACACGCTGACACAGCGTCGTAAGACCTTGTCGTCCCGTATCAAGCAGATCGAGTCGCTGCCATGGCCCGCCGGCAAGTCTGACCAGCAGAAAATCCGTGATGACGTCAAGGTGGCTCAGAAGGATCTCGATCAACTGTTCGACGTTGCGAACCCTGTGGGTGCCTGGGGGAGCAAGCAGCGGGTAGAAGATGTTTCGCAGATGCTCCGTGAACGGGCGCAGCTTCTGCGATCGGTGGGCCTGCCGCCCGACACCGAAATCTCAGCCGACATCGAACGGCTCCTGAAGGAGGTCGCGCGCCTGGAGCAGACACCGTGGAACCGGCAGAACGCGAAGACCACATGTGACGCGCTGACGGCCACGACAGATTCGTTCAATATTCTGAACAGCCGGCTCGATCCATCCGAAATCGATATGAATGGCGTCGAAGGTGGTCTGGAACAGCAGATCAATCAGTTGGCCGAGCTCGCCACTGACCAGGCTGATGCCTTGTCGGTTCGTTTCGCGACTTACAAAAAAACCCGTAAGGAAGTGCAGAAACTGGATTGGTCGGATGGCGAACAACGGACCAGGATCAGGGAGCAGATGCAGCAGATTGTTGTCGATTTAAGGACGCTCTACGTCGATGCAGTCAAGACCCAGACCAGACCCGCGGTTGAAACCGGCGAAGCCGTCAACAAGGCCTGGCAGGCCGAGCGTGCCCGATTGTTCGAAGCCGAACAGCCGGACCTTCTCTCGCTTCAGGTTCGGGTCAACGACCTGCGAACGTTTCTCGACAACCTTCAGCGGTCCACGCAGCTTCCTCCAGGACTTCCGGACGGGAAGCGGCCGAACGGCCTGAATAAGAAGTTGGCCGATGGCGTCGCCAGTGATCGCCGCGAAGCCGCCCTGAAGCAGGCGCTCGACTCGTTCCAATGGCAGGGCGCCAAGCCCGCGATCGTCGATTCTGTCTGGGCGCAGCAGTACCGGACATGGCGCGACGAGGCCGCGGAACTGTTCAAGGACATGGCCCGGATCGAACAGGCCATCGACCAGATCCACGGGATGGACGAAGCAGTCGCCGCGGACGACATGAGCGTGCGTCAGCGCTACGAACAGTGCAAGCAGCGAAGGACATTCGAACCCTTCCTACCGTCCCTAAAGATACTAG
>CAUZBA010000208.1:0-6141 GCA_963577635.1 Phycisphaerae bacterium | reverse complement strand
GCCCCAACCGTGACGAACCTCGTGTCATCAAACGCCCGAAGGATTGTTACACATACATGACCCAATCGCGTCAAAAGCTGCGACAAGACCTTGGAATCAAACACGTCGCAGCTTAAGTTCACGGCGTTCGGGACGGGACTCCTTTGTGCGAAGCACCCTTTGGGCCGTTCCGGGAAAAGAGTCCCGTCCCCTTTTCCCTTCCGGTCACATGCCGTCCGGCGCAATCCGATCGAGGAGTTGGCTGATCTGCACCTGCTCCTGTTCGCCGCTGGCGAAATCCTTCAAGGCCGCGATGTTCTGGTCGACCGTGTCATCGAGGATCACGGCGTAGCGCGCCTTGGCGGCGCCGGCTTCCTTGAGCAGCTTGCCGACGTTCTGAGTCGCCTTGTAACTGAACCTCACGTGCAGACCGCGGTGGCGCAGGCGGGCCGTGACGCCGAGCATTTTCGCGGCACCCTGGTCGCTCGCCGCAACCACGTAAACGTCCGGGCGCGGCGAGACGTCCAATGGCATCAGCCCCTTGTCGATGAGCACATTCGAAATCACGACGTCGCCCATCGCGAAACCCACGGCCGCCGTCGGCGGTCCGCCGAAGAGTTCGACCAGCCCGTCGTAGCGCCCACCACCCGCGATGGCCCGCTCGGCACCGCTGACTTCGTGTATTTCGAAAACGGTGCCCGTGTAGTAGGCCAGGCCGCGCACGATTCCCAGGTCGTACTCGCACCAGTCGGCGATGCCGAAGGCCCGAAGCTGATCGTCGATCGCTTCGATGTCACCGAGATGTTCGTCCATTCCAATCACGGCCCGTAGCGGCGCCAGCCTTCCGACGGGGTACTTCATCCGGCAGGTCTGTTCGAATCGTTCCATCCGCGTGGCGTCCAGACCAAGCGCGGCGGCCGCTTCGGTGAATTTGTCGGGTTCGATCTTGTCGCGCCGGTCGAGCAGGTCGAACGCGTCGAGCATTTTGTCGTCAACGACACCGAGCTTGCGCAGGATGTGGCGCACGGTCTGGCGATGGCTGATCTTGACGCGCACCTGATCGGGCCTCAGGCCAAGCTGCTTGAGCAGATCCACCGCGGCGAAGATGCATTCCGCGTCGGCGACCGGACCTTCCCAACCGAGAATGTCCACGTTCCACTGCCAGAACTCGCGCAGGCGGCCCCGTTGCGGGCGCTCGGCACGGCAGAAGTTGGCGGTCGAAAACCACTTGATCGGCTTGGAAAGGGCGTGAGCCTTCTGGGCCACCATTCGCGCCAGCGTGGGAGTGAATTCCGGGCGCATCGCCAGTTCGCGGCCGCCGCGATCCTCGAAGTGGAACAGCTCCGAGACAATCCCCTCGCCGCTCTTGACCTTGTAGAGTTCCAGCAATTCGAAAAGCGGGCCGTCAACCTGCTCGAATCCGTTGCGGATCGACACGCGGCGCCACATTTCGGTCAGATAATTACGCCACGCCATCTCGCGTGGGTAAAAATCCCGCGTTCCCTTGGGGGCCTGGAATTTCATGTCTGGTCGAGGACCTATTTAATGCCCACGATGTAGGCGATCCACGCGGAGTCGCTCTCGGCATGTTCGCGCCGACGGTACACGTCGTTGCCCTCCCCGGTTTCGCTGTCCGTATCCTCCCAGTAGACGTCGATTCGACGGAACCCGGCCTCACCGAGTAGCTCGCGCAGCTCCGGTATCGTCCACAACCGCCAATCATACCGAAACGCGCGGCGCATTTCGCTGCCGTCCTTGAACCGGAAGTGGATGAAACAGGTGATGTCGTGTGTAATCGGATCGAAGCGGTTTTGCTCCCACACGTAGGTAAAACCCTTTTGCCTGTGAACGTCCTCGTGATCCTCTTCGAGGGTTTCCGGCCCACCCATCAGATCCAGCACGAACACACCTTTGGGGCACAGGTTGCGGTACGCGGCGCGAAAATACTTTCGCAAATCGTCTCGGGTCTTGAAAATACAGAATGAAAAGTTCTGCGCCGCCACGATGTCGGCCTTGGGGCCGCGCACGGCGCGGACGTCTTCCATCATCAGATCGACGCGGCGCTGAGACGGCTCCGGCAGCCTGGCGAGGTTATTCTCGCGGCCCCATGCCAGCGGTTCGGGGTCGAGGTCGACACCGATGGCGCGGCGTTGCGGCTTGTTCCGCACCCACGAACAGCAGACGGCGAACGTGCCGCAGAAGTCCTCGCGCAAGATTGTCGGCGATCTGCCGTACGCCTGACGGTAGACCTTGTTGATGAAGCCCACCTCGTGATCAGGATCCTGGACCGACTTGAGATACAAGTCATACCGGTCGGCGCGGCTCGCCAGAGTTCCGTTTCGCTTGCCGTTTCGCTTTGCCATGGCGGACAATGATACGGTGTGCCGCCAGCGCGGCAAGTCGCCGGGGGCCGGATTTCGGCATTGCGTGAACGACACGTCATTGGGGTAGCGACGAAGGGGTCGACCAACGCACCGTTGGCCTGATCTGCCGATTAAACCGCGAAATAATGCAAAATATCCGTGTACGTTCTTGGTGATCGATCACTTCGGGGCGTCATCCGCCATCCCCCTCTGTCGCCTAGTCGCTTTGTCGCTTTGTCGCTTTGTCGCTTTGCCTTTGTCACTTTCACGGCTCAGTTTCAGTAAGCTGATTGGTCCTTGAATCACCTGAGATGATCCATGCGAATAATCGCCGGGCAGTTCCGCGGCCGCAGGATACGGGCGCCGGTCGGACGCGACACGACGCGGCCAATGACTGACCGCGTCCGACAGAGCCTGTTCGATCGCCTCACTGTGATGCAGATGCTCGGAGGCCAAGTGCTGGACCTGTTTTCCGGATCAGGCAGCCTCGGCCTGGAGTCCCTGTCCCGGGAGGCCGACCACTGCACCTTTGTTGAACGCGACGCCACGGCGCGGCGGGTCGTGGAACAGAACCTCCAGAGCCTGGACGTTGTCGGGCAGGCGACCATCCTGGGAGTCGACGCCCTGAATCCGACGTGGATCGACGCCCTGAATCCCGAGCCGGTGCGCCTCGTTTTCTGCGACCCTCCCTACGATGTTACCCACAACGCGCATGGCGCCCTGCGCGTGGCCCGCCTGATCGAGGCCCTGGCGCCGGGCATGGAAGCCGACGGCCTTCTGATCCTGCGCACCGCAGCCCAGGTCGAGCCACCGACCGCCGGGCCGGACTGGCAGGGACCCGAGTCGCACAGCTATGGCTCGACGGCGCTGCACTTCTATAGAGTAGATCCGGCGTCATCGGCCCGCCGCAGCGGACCGACGACGCCGGATTGAATCGGTGCGCGCGTTTCGGTTCGAATCACTGTGCCTGCTGCGACGTTCGCAACCGGTTGTCGTCCGCGTCGAACGGCCTATCATCAGGCAGCCGCTACTCGGCTGCCTGACTCGAAAACCATGTTCGGCACACTGACCGATCGGTTCAACGACGCATTCCGCAAGCTCTCGGGCCGGGGCCGCATCAGCGAGTCCAACGTGCGCGAGGCGATGGACGAGGTGCGCACGGCGCTACTCGAGGCGGACGTCCACTACGACGTCGTCCAGACGTTCATGGACCGTGTGCTCGAGCAGGCGATGGGGGAGCAGGTCCTGTCGAGTCTCAAGCCCGGCCAGGTGATGATCAAGATCGTCTACGACGAGCTGGTGCGGATCATGGGTGGCGAGGAGGATGAGTCCGGCATCATGTTCGTCCAGCCCGGCCCCACGGTCGTGATGATGTGCGGCCTCCAGGGTGCGGGCAAAACCACCACGTGCGGGAAGCTGGCCGCCACACTGACGAAGCAGAACAAGAGCGTCATGCTCTGTGCCGCCGACCTCCAGCGGCCGGCGGCGGTGCACCAGTTGGAGGTGCTCAGCAAGCAGGTCGCCGACGAGCAGACCGGCGACGGCCAGGTCCACTTCTATTGCGAACCCAAGAAGGTCGCCGAGTACGGCAAGGCCACGGGCGTGGCCGTCGGCGTCTGCGTCAACGCGCTGACCGCGGCACGCAAGGCCGAGTGCGACGTGCTCATCCTCGACACGGCGGGTCGATTGCACATCAACGACGACCTGATGGACGAACTGCGTCGCGTCAATCAGTCGGTCAAACCGCACCAGATCTACCTGGTGATCGACGCGATGACCGGCCAGGACGCGGTGAATTCCGCCAAGGCGTTCAACGAGCAGCTCGAGCTGGACGGCGTGATCCTCACGAAATTCGACTCCGACACGCGCGGCGGCGCGGCCCTGTCGGTGAGGCACGTGACGGGCAAACCCATCAAGTTCATCGGCACCGGAGAACACCTCAACGCCCTCGAATCTTTCCATCCGGACCGTGTCAGCTCACGCATCCTCGGCATGGGCGACGTGGTCAGCCTGGTGGAAAGAGCTCAGGAGCAGGTGAGCGCCGACGAAGCAATGGCGCTGCAGGAAAAGATGGTCAGGGGCAACCTGACCATGGACGACTTTCTCAAACAGCTCCGCACCATGCGCCGCATGGGCTCGATGAAGTCGCTGCTGGGCATGATGCCGGGCATCGGAAACCAGATCAAGGACCTGGATATCGACGACAAGCAGATCGACCAGACCGAGGCGACGATCAAATCGATGACTCCCCGGGAGCGGCGGACCCCCGACATCCTGGACAACTCGCGCCGGCGCCGCGTGGCGCGCGGTTCGGGCACGACCACCGGCGACGTCGGGCAGCTCGTCAAGGGATTCCAGGCGGTCTCGTCGATGGCCCGCCAGATGTCGGGCATGGGGATGGTCGATCGCGTCAAGGCGATGAGCGGTCTGGGCAAAGTCGATCTCGCCGCACTGGGCACGCGCGGCGGCGGCGCGCCGAATCTCGGCGGCCCGGCACCGCGCAGCAAGCCGAAATTCAAGCAGCGGAAGAAGAAAAGCAGGTAGGCAGAGCGCCGTCACGAGCGATAAGCGAGTGACGGAATGCCTTGTTTCTTGTCGAGCGACGGAATCCCCGGTTCCCCCGTTGTTGGAGCCCCGCGCCAGACAGTCAGCGCTGCGATTAACAACCCTCCGCCGCTCCGTCGCTTTTCTCTTCGCCCCCGCCAATCGTTTAGAGCGGTTTGAATCCAAATGTAGCGTCCTGAACTGGCTACAGCCGCGCCTGGCTTTGTCGTGCTGCATCGACGACCCGCATCGGGGTCGCCTGCTTCGCCCTCCGCGCCAGACTTGCTTCGCCGACGTTCAAGACGCTGCGTTTGGATTCAAAACGCTCTAGCAGGACGCTGCAAAACTCGGTCAGCACAAAAACGTGTACCTGAGATTTTCGAAAGTTTCGCCTTCAACGCGTTCGGACTCGATCTGCGAAGCGAGAGGGGTATTTTCAGATTGGGGATTCTTGGGCGAATTCAAGAATCCGGGGTTTTGCAGCGTCCTGTTAGTCTGAGCAATTGCCCGTTCACCACTTTTTCTGCTGGCTTTCCCAGTCCGCCACGCGCCCGGCGTAATCGTGGGCTTGGGCAACGAAATCAATCCCGACGTGCTCCTTCCACGCGTCAACCAGCCGCCGCGTGATCGGCCCCGGATTGCCGTCGCCGATGATCTGACCCTCGAATGACCTGGCGTGGAAAAACGTGAAGCTCGTCGACGTCAGGACGATCTCGTCGGCGGTCAGGGCGTCGTAGCGGTCGAGGTTTTGCTCGCGCACCGGGATCTTCAAATCCTGTGCCAACTGTATCGTCGTGGCTCGCGTTACGCCACGCAGAATGTTGCGAGGTTCGGGCGACAGCAGTGCGCCGTCCTTGACCAGCAGGATGTTGGCCCCCGCGCCCTCGGTGAGGAACCCGTCGGTGTCCACCAGGATCGGCAGGCAGCCGTCGCCCATGCGCCTGGCCTGAAGGTTGGCCATCTGGTAGTGCATCCGGCTGCGCGTCTTGGCCTTAGGGTCCAGCAGATGCGCCGGCAGGGCGTGCTGGGCGGGAATCACCAGGTCGATTCCGGTGTCGTATTTCGGCGCGAAACCGGCCATGTGCACGATCAGGGGCCAGCAGTTGATGCAGACCGTCGGCCTGCAGCCGTCTTTGAAAACGCTGGCGTAGACCTCCAGGGGACCTCGCGACACGCCGTGTGCCACCCACCAGTCCACGTCGCTCGGTTCCGTGGGACGGTTGCGCTCCAGCGTATCGAGCGTCACGGCTTCCAT
>CAUZBA010000207.1:0-6264 GCA_963577635.1 Phycisphaerae bacterium | reverse complement strand
TCGAAGTGCAAAAGCTGACGATAGGTTGACGGGCGAATGTGCTCCGCGGACGCGCCGACACACCTTAACGATCAGACGAATCCTGTCCGAATGGTGATCCTGCCATTTTGACGGTGTTTCTCGACATAGCCAACCTGGACGCGACACTCCGTCGACAGATTACCCACATTCATTTAGTGACATCAACTTCTTGTGGATAATTAACTTGAGGTTTTTTTATTAAGGGAGTCCACATACCGTCCGCAGCATTACTATGAAGAAGTTCTTTTAAATACTTCTACTACTCATAGAGGCTTGTCGTCTGCCGTGAGATTTCGGTATCCCCTCAATCGAAGGCCGGCACGCTACGCCGGGGGTTGGCAGGCACGGCAATAGACCGTGGTCCGCCCTGCGACACGAGTCGTACACAGCTCGTCGCCGCACCGTGGACATGGCTGACCGCCCCGGCCGTAGACACGGTGAACCGTCTGGAACCGGCCCGGACGCCCTGAGCTGTCTGCGTGATCGCGCAGCGTTGATCCCCCCAGGAGGGTAGCCCTGGAAAGCAGGCGTCTCATACGCCGGACCATGTCACGCACACACACGGCATCCAGCTGCGAAGATCGAATCAACGGATTCAATCCACAGCGGAATAATAATTCGTCCACATAGATGTTGCCCAGGCCCGCCACGACACTCTGATCGAGCAGGGCGGCTTTGACCGATCGGTCGCTGCGACTCAATCGCGCGTAAAGCTGGCTCGGTTTAATCACCATCGCGTCGGCTCCGAGCCTGTGCCAACGCTCGCGATACAGGGCGTGATCACTCGAAAACGTCCAGATTCCCCCAAAACGCCGCGGGTCGGCGAAACGCAGCTCGCTGGTGTCATCGAGAACCCAGACGACGTGCGTGTGGGGTGGGAAGCCGGCGGATTGGGGCATCCGGCGGGCGGCGATGTCCGGTGGCCGGATGAACCTCAGCGATCCGCTCATGCCCAGGTGAACACAGACGCAACCGTTGCGTCGCGCGTCGCCGGTGCCGGATCCGAGCAGGGCCAGCTGCTTTCCGTGTCTTAAGACTCGATGGATGCGGTGGCCGCACAATAGTGCCGCACATGTGGTTCGTCCGTGCACCATGTCGCTGCGGCGAAGGGCGACGGACCTGACCGTGCGGCCCACGACTTGCCGGGCCAGACTCTGTCGCACGGTCTCAACCTCAGGCAATTCCGGCATGGACTGCGATCATAGAGCGGTGCCACTTCCACTGCAGCGTCCTGAACTGGCTGCATCTGCGCCTGGCTTTGTCGTGCTGCATCGACGACCCGCAGCGGGGTCGCCTGCTTCGCCCTCCGCGCCAGACTTGCTTCGCCGACGCTCAAAACGCTACATCTAAAGTGAAAGCGTTCTACGGCGACCCACGCCGGCCCGCATGGCGTACAAGAAGGCCGGAGGGCACCGCTGAGCGGTCACGTCGACCGCCTCTTATACTTGGGGTGCCCGGGTACGCGGCACCGGACCAGGGAGTCCCGTTTGACCACACCCCCCACGCCAGATCAACCGTCAGGCAGCGATGTTTCCGCCGAAGCACTTGTTCGTCAGGTTCATGAGGCATACGACGCGCTGCACCAGGAGGTCGGCAAGGTCGTCGTCGGTCAGAGGCAGGTCATTCAGCGCGTGATCATGTGCCTGTTCTGCGGCGGCAACGCCCTGCTCTTGGGCGTGCCGGGCCTGGCTAAGACGCTGCTCGTGTCGACGATCGCACGGGCGATGAACCTCTCGTTCAACCGAATCCAGTTCACGCCGGACCTGATGCCCAGCGACATCACCGGCACCGAGCTGATGGAGGAGGATCGATCGACGGGCAAACGTGGTCTGCGATTCCTCAAGGGCCCGGTATTCGCGAACGTGATTCTGGCCGACGAGATCAACCGCACGCCGCCTAAGACACAGGCGGCGCTGCTCGAGGCGATGCAGGAGCATCGTGTCACCACGGGGGGCACGCCACACATCCTGCCCCAACCGTTCATTGTTTTGGCGACGCAGAATCCGATCGAGCAGGAAGGCACGTACGTGCTGCCCGAAGCGCAGCTCGATCGGTTCATGTTCATGATCCAGGTGGACTATCCGGGCGAAGATGAGGAGTTGCAGATCGTTCGCCAGACGACACAAAGGCAGCATGTCGACATCGAGCACGCACTGGACGCCAAGCAGGTCTTGCAGATTCAGGACCTGGTACGCGATGTCCCGGTGGCGGATCACGTGATCCGTCACGCCCTTCAGCTGGTGCGGGCCACGCGCCGGCCGACGCGTGGCGGACCGGACGCTCGTCCCGAGTTCGTTCGCAAATATCTCACCTGGGGTGCCGGCCCGCGTGCCAGCCAATACCTCGTCCTGGCCGGCAAGGCGCGCGCCGTGCTCGACGGGCGGACCCATGTGACGATCGAGGACATCCGCGAGGTGGCCCACCCGGTATTGCGGCACCGTTTGATCACAAGCTTCAACGCCGAGGCCGACGGACTGCGCAGCGACGACCTGATCGACCGGTTACTCGAGGCGGTGCCGACGGACGGCGGGTCGCCGTCCACCGAGAATCAGATGGATGCCGTCATGCGGTGACCGCGCAACATGTCCGAACTCCAGTCACCTCAGGCATACCTGTCTCCACAGACCCTTGCCGCGGTCGCCTCTCTGGAACTGCGGGCCCGACTGATCGTCGAAGGATTGATGATTGGGATGCACCGCTCGCCCTACAAGGGACTGAGTATCGAGTTCGCCCAGCACCGGCAGTACGCACCGGGCGACGACGTGCGGCACCTGGACTGGAAAGTCTTCGCAAGAAGCGACAAGCTCTACCTCAAGGAGTACCAGAAGGAAACGAATCTCGACCTGGTCGTTCTTGTGGACGCATCGGGTTCGATGGGGTACACGTCGGCGGTCGACGGGAGCTGGCGCAAGTATGACCTTGCGGCCAGCCTTGCCGCGGCGCTGTCATTCATGGCGCTCAAGCAGCACGACAGGGTCAGCGTGGTGCTGTTCGCCGACCAGTTGCTGACACAGACGCGGCTGTCAAACGCGCGCGATCACTGGCGTTCGATTCTGGGAACGCTGGAGGCTCAGGGCGATCAACTGGTCGCGGAGACGGCCGGCGACGCCGCCGCGCCGCCGCGATCGACGGATCTGGCCCGCCTGTTTGATCAGGTCGCCGCTCGTGTGGCGCAGCGCAGTCTTCTGGTGCTGATCAGCGACCTGTTCGACGATGTCGCGTCCCTGGAGCGCGGCATGGCAAGGCTGTTCCACCGCCGCCACGACCTGATCGTCTTTCAGACGCTGGATCGTGCCGAACTGGAATTCCCATTTCGCGAACCCTCAGCGTTCGAAGGCCTGGAGGGCGAAGGCCGTCTGAACCTCGACCCGCCGGCGTTGCGCCAGGCGTACCTGGATGCGTTTGGCGCTCACCGCCTTGAAATTGAGCAACTCGCCCGTCGCTTTCACTTCGACCACCTGCTTCTGAATGTCTCCAGCCCCCTGGGCCCGCCGCTGAGCCAGTTCCTCGCCGCGCGTGCCGGCGCGGCGGCACGCGGTACGGGAGGGTCCTGAGCATGATCGGCCTCGGCCAGGTGCTGCCGTCGCTGGCCTATCCTGCCCTGGCCTGGGCGGGCGCTGCGGCTGTTTCCGTGCCCATCGCGATTCATCTGCTGATGCGGTTGCGACGACGGCCGGTGCGCTGGGGCGCCATGCGTTTCCTGATGGAGGCGTTTCGTCGTCACCGACACCGTCTGCGGGTCGAACAACTTCTTCTTCTTGCCATTCGATGCCTGATCGTGGCGCTGCTGGGCCTGGCGCTCAGTGGGCCGATCCTGGAGGCGGGCGGCCTCGGCGCGGCGGGTCGAATCGGAACCACGCTGCTGCTGGTCCTGGACGACTCACTGAGCACGCGTGTGCGTGTTGCGGATGGCGCGGATCGTTTCGAGAGGCTGCGGCGAACTGCTCGATCCCTGATCAATGCGTTGCGACCGAACGACGAGCTGGCCATCTGGCGTTCGGCTCGGCCCGGCTCATTGCTGGTCGCAGCGGGCACGGTTAATCACGACCGGGTCGGGCGGGCGCTCGAAGCCCTGAAACCGCGGTACAGCCGATCCGATCTTGACGCGACGTTACACCTTGTGGCCGCGGACCTTGAGGTCCGCGATCGACCGCGCCATCGGGTCTTCGTCGCCATCCTGAGTGACTGGGCCCGCGATGCGGTGAATCTCGAGCAGAAGCACGGCGAGGCACTGGCAAGACTCGGCAAAAACGCGACGCTGCTGCTTTCGCGCCCCATGGCCGCCGCGGACAACATGCAGATCGTGTCGTTGCGCCCGCTGCGACACCTGATCGTGGCCAACCGCGCCGATTGGGCAACAATTCCCGTCGAGGTGACGATCCGCCGGTTCATGGCGGAAGCCCCCGCGGCCTCGAGCCGTATCGAGTTGCGCGTTGTGGCCGAATCAGGCGTCTGGTCACAGGCCACTCGAGTGCATCACTGGTCGGCCGGCGAGCGGGTGTCGGTGCCGTTAAACCTTTCGCTCCAGGTGCGCCCCCCGGACCAGACGACAGGCGCCGGCGGGTTTGACGGCCGTGTGGTCGTGGTCAAGGCGACCGTGCAGACCCCCCTCGGTGATTCACTGGCCGCGGATGACGAGCGGACGACGCTCGTGCAGTTGCGGCGCCGGTTGTCCGTGGCGTTGATCGACGAGGCACCGGGTTTCACAGGCGACGAACCGGCGCCGCGTCACTGGCTTGGCGCGGCGCTGGCGCCGAACGCGGGGCGCGGCGGCGACCAGAACGACCCGGTCTCGCTGCTGCACCTGAATGCCGCGGCGTTGGACACGAAATCACTGGATCCGGCGGATGCCGCCATGGTGCTGCGCCCGGATCTGCTCGACCGAAGCGCCTGGACCGGCCTGCGCCGCTTCGTGGACGCTGGAGGCCTGGTCGCCCTGTTCGCGCCGGTCGTCGATCCGTCAGCATCGTGGGGCACGATGCTGACGGAGGTCATGGGTGTGAACTGGCAGCTAGGGCTGGAGCCGATCGAGTCTGTCGTCGATGCGCCGTGGTCTCTGGCCGCGGACCAACCGGTGCCGGAAGTGTTTGCTCAACTGACCTCCGACTGGCAGGCGCTACTTCGTCCCGTGCGTGTGCAGCGGCGACTGGCCTTGTCCGTGACCGGTAGCGCCCACCCGGTGTGGCTGCGCGTGAACGACGCGTCGCGCGCACCTCTGATGGCGGCGGCGGGCGTGGGCGACGGCACCGTCGTTCTCCTGGCGACGGCCATCAGTTCGGCGTGGACGAACCTGCCCACCAAGCCGTTGTGGCTGCCACTGCTTCACGAGATGCTGCGCGGCGTGCTCGGTGAATCCGGCGAGCCGGCGCGTCTGGCAAAAGTGCTCGTGGGCGACACACCCGTGCTGAGTAATCGTTGGAGCGGCGCGATGCGACTGGTGGTGTTGGACGAACAGGACGCCAGCGGTGGCGTCGCACTGGTGCGGACCGACGAAGCCATCGTGACGGCGCGCGAGTTGGAGCGCCCCGGCATCTACACGACGCAACCGCCCAGCGGTATGAAGCTGTCGGTCAATGTCGATCCGCGGGCCGCCGACACGCGGTCGCTGGACGATCGATCCGTTGCCGAATGGTTCGCGGCCTGGAGCGAACCCCGTTGGCTCGACGCTGCCGACCCGGCGGCGGCCCTGAAGCGCCAAGCGCCACTGTTCGATGCTACCTGGCCGCTGCTGTGGTTGATCATGGCCCTGGTTGTGGCCGAGACGTGCGCGGCCCGGTGGTTCAGCCACGCGACGGTGGATGGGGGCAGGCAGCGACGGTTGGTGTGAGTGGGCGCTGCGTCGAGGACTGTTCATGCCTTGGAATTTTCTGGCTGTTTCCTGGATCGATTGGCTGCTCGGCCTGTCGCGCGTCAACTGGTCGGACCGCGGCGCCGCGCTGACCTGGCGGTACCCACTTGCCGCGTGGGGATGGGTTCTTCTGATCCTTGCCGCGCTGGCGTTGGCGGCATGGAGCTATCACCGGCTTCTGGCGCCGCGTTGGGGTTTGATTGCGCTGGCGCCGGTGCGCGCCATGGTGATTGTGTTCGTCGCGGTTCTGCTCGCCGGTCCGACGCTGCTGGTGCGCCGGGATCTGCAGGAGATTGGCTGGGTCCTGCTGATGCTCGATCGCAGCGCTTCGATGAAGATTGTCGACGCGAGAAACGAAGCGGGCGACGAACCGGCAGACGACGAACCGGTCAGCC
>CAUZBA010000206.1:0-6265 GCA_963577635.1 Phycisphaerae bacterium | reverse complement strand
GATGAGTTCACCATCCAGACGCGACCCTGGCAGCCGGTCTTCGCGGTTCTGAGCGAACGGCCGCTGCAAGGCCCGGTCCTCAAGCCCGACATGCAGACCGTGGCACCCGGCGAAACACTCAAGTTCGCGGTGGACATCCCTGATGCGCAGGGGCTTCACGCCCTGAAGGTTCGGGTGACGTCACCCGACGGCGCCGCGGCAAAGTGGTTCGATCAATCCATGATCGTCGGGAAAGAGCCGGCGGAGTTGTCCCTGCCGCTGGCGCACAATGAGACTTCCGGTGAGTGGACGGTCGAAGTGGTGGATCTCTACAACGACAAGAAGGCAGTAGCGCGGTTCGAGGTGCAACCACGAAATGAAAAGTCGGCCACTCGATCTGAGCCGAACCGGACACCAGCCGATGGTGCCCAGGCGTCCGAGCAAGTGGACGTGCCTGGACAGAGCCCGCTGCATCTGGCGGCCAGGCAAAGCCGAACGGAGGCCATCGAGGCGCTCATCGCGAAGGGCGCGGCCACGGATGAAAAGGACCGTTGGGGTTGGACGCCCCTGTGCGCCGCAATCGAAGGCGACCAGACCGAAGCGATAAAGGTGCTCATCGCCGGCGGGGCCGACGTCAATGGCAGGAGCAAAGACGACTGGACGGCGCTGAACCTCGCGGCGCTACTGGGTAGGATGGACATGGTGCAACTGCTGCTGGCCCATGGCGCGGACGTCCATGCAACGAACCGCTGGAAAGCCACTGCGCTGCACAGCGCCGTCAGAAATCGGCACAAGGAGGTGACCGTGTCCCTCCTGGAGCGGGGTGCGAATCCGGACACAATAAACTCGAAGGGCAAGACCCCGCGCGAGCTTGCGGCGCACTTCGGATTTGAATGGAAGATGGTGTTCCGGGAAAAAGTCGGCGTCGTGCCCCAGGAATGGGTCTTTCGGATGGATCCCGACAAGGTCGGGGAAACAGAGCAATGGTATTTGACGTCCCTCCCGGCCGACGGATGGCATCCGGTAAGCACGGAGACATTCTGGACACTTCAGGCCTATCCGGGGCAGTGGCATGGCACGGGCTGGTACCGCATCGATTTTTCGGTCGAGCAGTTCGGCCTCGACCCGCAGCACCTCGCGGCGGCGAAAACGGTTGCGATCGCTTTCGGTGCCATCGACGGCACCCCGAAGGTATGGCTCAATGGACAACTTGTTGGTGAACGCTACGGGGATGCGGTCAAGGTCTGGAACGTTCCCTGGTCGGTCGACGTCACCGGCGTCATCAAGGCCCGGGGGGACAATCATCTGACAGTAAGTTGCACGAAGGAGGGTTTTGCCGCGGGGATCCATCCGGGCAAGGACCAGCAACCGGTCCGCCTCGTATTGAAATAGCGGCAATTCATTGTTGAGAACAGGATGCCAAACGCGGATGACACGATGAAACCGGCGTTGAGCCGCTTTCGTCTTGATGGCAGGACGGCGATGATCACCGGGGGCGCCAGCGGGATCGGCCGTGCCACCGCCGAGGCGTTCGCCGCGGCCGGGGCCCGGACGGTGATTGCCGATGTCGATGAGGATGCTTTACGGCGCGCGGTGGATGATTTTCGTATCAGGGGCGTCGCGCTCGAAGCTCTTTCATTGGACGTTTCCGAAGAAGATTCCATCGTCAGCGGGTTCGCCGAAATCCGTCAGCGTTGGGGGTCGCCACAGATCCTGGTCAACAGTGCCGGAACCGGGGCACGCATGGAGGCCACCGAACTGCCGCTGGAACGCTGGCAGCGGGTGATCGACGTCAACCTCACCGGGACCTTTCTCTGCAGCCGGGAAGCCGCGAAACTGATGCTCGAAGAGGGAACGGGCAGCATCGTCAACGTGGCCTCGGTCATGGGCCTCGTCGGCGGCGGCGTGTACCCGAATCCGGCCTACCAGACGAGCAAGGGCGGCATCGTCAACCTGACCCGCACCCTCGCGCTCGACTGGGCCAAGCGCGGGATTCGCGTCAACGCCGTCGCGCCGGCGTTCGTTCGAACACCGCTGACGGCGGGCCTGCTCGATGAACCGGGCATGGAACGGAAGCTCGTGGAACGAACCCCGATCGGCCGCCTGGCCGAAGCCCATGAAGTGGCGGACGCGATCCTCTTTCTCGCAAGCGATGCGGGATCGATGATCACAGGCCACACGTTACCCGTCGACGGCGGCTGGGTGGCGCAGTAGTCCGTGAGAGGTCTACCGATATTCGTCAAGGTGCCAACCATACGGACGGGGATCGCTTTGATTGATTGAAGCTCAGTGGTTCGTCTTCTCCGCATCCGCTGAATCGCCTGGCTCGGCTGGATCCTTTCGGCGACCCAAGTGTGTATCGAAAAACGACAACAGGCTCGGCAAGTGAATGACGTGGCCACCCTGATGCGCTACCAAGGCCACGTTCTGGGGCTGCTCGAAATCGGCATAGATTTGCTCGATCTGCGTTAACGCTCCGCGCGCGATGGAAATGGGAAATTTCGTACGGGGCTCTTTGCGACCATTCTGACAGAGCAGCGCTCTGGGCGCGATCATCGCGTAGATATCAGAGAAGTCAACGAGTTCTCTCAACCCGGGAAACTTCCAGCACATGCAGTTGTTGTTTTCCAACTGGTCCATCTTGGTCAAGAAACCGGAACTCAGGGTGGCCTGCACACGCTCGTCCATCGCCCCGAGCCACATCGCCATTTCCCCGCCAAGGGACAGGCCGGCGCAACCGATTCGTTGGGAATCCACTTCTTCCAGCGATGTCAGGAAATCCACGCAGCGCATGAGGTCCCACAATCGCTCGCCCATCAGGGTACGGCCCTCTTCATAGACCTCATGCTGGCTGACGCGCGTGGAAATGGTGACGTAACCCTTCTCAGCAAGGACATGAGCGAAGCGGAAGTAGCCATCAGGTATTCCATAGCACGTACGGCGTGTGCCGCCATGTCCGCCGATGACGACCACGGCCGGGAAGTGACCTTTGAGATTCGTCGGCAGTGTAAGCACGACCTTGATTCGTCGGTCTGAAGTGCTGTTGAGTTCGAATTCCTGAAACAGATATTTCTCTCTTGTCTCAGAGAGAAGTGCTTTCGGGTGAAATGGGGTGGACGTTTTTCGTGAAATCAGATCATCCATCTTGAGAAGACGAACGAGTTCCGAGCGCAACTCTTTCTGCCAGAGCATTGCCGGCTGTTCTGCCCTGGAGGTGTACTGCATGGTTCGGAGGTTGTCTTCACCAGCAATTGTTTCGCCGGTGAACCACCAGCACGTACATGCCACGCAGACAGGAACAAGGCTGGCAGCTTTGCGATTGGGCAGCATGTGGCGTTTCCTTTTCACTCAACCCGCCACGATCTTGTCCAGCGTATCGAACCCATACGCCCGCTCGATACGCGCTCGCAGCTCGGTCACGACGGTTTCGCCATTCTCGCCGTTCGACATGATGGCGAATCCACAGCCCTTCACCTTGTGGCCCACCAGAAGACACTCGAAACCCCAGTTGGTCCCGGCATGGCTGAAGTACCATCCCTGACCGATCTTGACGATCCTGAATCCCACTGCGAAATCGCCCACGCCAACGGGGCTCAGCATCTCCTGGACCGTGACTCGCGAGAGCACGTGATTCGTTTCGCCGCGCAGGGATTTCTGCACCTCGATCGCGAACTTCGCCAGATCGGTCGGCGTGGTCCACAATCCCGCGGCGGCAAGCTCAGGGTAGACATGCCATTTCGGCCCCATGGCCCGGCCGCGGCCATCGTGAGCCCGAGCGGCATTCCGATCCCGTTCGGGATTGAGAGGCTGTTCATACTTGCTCTGCGTCATGCCGATCGGCCTGAACACGTACTCCTGAAGAATTTCGGGATAAGGCCTGCCCACCGCATCAGCCAGCGCCAGTTGCATCATCACCGCGCCGCCCCCCGAGTAATGATGCGCGGTCAGAGGAGGCCTCGCGATCCGCACCGGCCCGACGTTGGAGGGCTCCTCCCCGTCGAGGATCTGGACTGCCGTCGGATGAGGTTCGGACGGCTCGTACCCCGGGAAACCGAATCCGTCGCCCAGACCGGAACTGTGGCTGGTCAACGTGCGCGGCGTCACGGGCCGACCCTCTGACAACGGGCTGCCGGGCAGCTTCCATGATTTCAGGATCGCATTGATGTCATCATCCATGGAAAATCGACCGTCCTGCGCAGCTTTCAAGACAGCCATCGCGGAGACGGGCTTGCTGACCGATCCGGCCTGGAACAACGTCTCGGTGTTTACCTTGGCGCCGGTCTCGACGTCCGCGATCCCGTAACCCTTTGCCCAGTCGATCTCGAAGTCCCTGATGACCGCGACGCTGACGCCGGGAACCCCACATCGCTCCATGATTTGATCGATGGTAAATCGATCAAGCCCCTGCCGATCCGGCCGTTGCCGGCCTTCGATGATCTTCACGAATTCGCAATTGGAAATCTCGCGGATTGATCGCATGACGTGCTCTTTCGCAAGTCCCTCTTATCCGATGATCATCAGGGCCACCTGAGGAATGACATTGAAGACCAGAATGACGTTATTGAGAAACGTCATCGTAGAACATACGTCACGGGCGGACAATCTCTTGTTTCCATGACGGAAATAAAGGTAGAGACAGTCTCGAATTCTGGGCGCTCTCAGCGAACGATAAATTCCACCGGCATGATCAGCGCCACGCCGTGTCGATGAACCAGATTGAGAAGTTGAACGGCGCGACACACGGCAGCGGTGCGCTGTGGATCCACGCGCTCAAGCATGGTCAACCATGGTTTGAAGGGTGTCGCGGCCAGATCAATCGTTGAATTCGGCGGCACCGCGACGTCGCTGGGGCGCTTGCCCCGGCCCGACATCTTTTCTATCGCCTGTGTGAAGAAATCCTTCGGTTCCGGGATGACTCGCATTTCGTAACTGCCAACGCCGGCGCGCTCAGCCGCCAGCGCCGCCGCATCATTGAGGCCACCGATCTTGTCGATCAGGCCGAGTTCGAGCGCTTGTCTGCCAGTGAAGACGCGTCCGCCAACGACCTCGGCAAGTGGTCTGGTGAGCTTGCCACCACGGGCCTCCTGAACGTGGGCCTTGAAGGTTTCGTAGACCGTTCTCATCAAGTCGTTGACTTTCTGACGCTGTGGGTCCGTGAAGCGGTGTGCAGAAGAGAACAGATCCGCATTGGCTCCCCACTGATAGGAGTACCAGTTGATACCGAGTTTGTCCCACATGCCGGTGGTGATGAGCTTTCCAACGACAACGCCGATGGATGCGGTGATCGTCATTTCATCGGCGACGATCGCGTCGGCGCCCAAGGCCACGTAGTAGCCGCCGCTGCCTGCGATGTCTCCCATCGAGACGATCAGCGGCTTGACGGCCTGGAGGCGTTTGGCGGCATTGAGGATGACTTCACTGGCCTCGGCGGAACCGCCCGGCGAGTTGATTCGCATCACGACCGCCTTGACGTGCGTGTTGCCGGCAGCCTTCTCCAACGCGTAACGGATGTTGCCGCTGCGGGCATATCCCTCCGGGCCGAACGGACTGGGTCCGGCGTAACCCGGAATGATCGGGCCATCGACATAGATCACGCCAATGAGCGGCTTGTCGGGTGGGGCGTCCGGCCGCCTCGCAAAGAGCTATGAAAAGATCATGAACGGGTTCGCGAAGTTAAGCTGAGGTTTGACATCATCGCCGTACCGGTTGTTAATCCACGCCGCCCCGCCGTGCTTGGATTCGACCGCCATCTTGACATCAGCGATGAATTGCTCTCGAGGTTTGACCGAATCGATCAGCCGCGCCTCCAGCGCAGCGTCCGCAAGATACGGTCCATCGTCAATCAGAGCCTGCACGCGCTCGGCCGACAACCCGCGCGCCTCGGCGATCATGTCCACCGTGGTGTCATATAGCGAGTCGAAAAGCCAGTTGTAGTTCTCCCGCGCCGGGTCGCTTGGGCCCGTGCGCGTGAACATCTCGGCGGCGGATTTGTACTGCTCCATCTGCATGAAATCGGCCCCGATGCCGATCTTGTCGAGAAGTTCCTTGACGTAAAGCGTCTCGCCATAGTAGCCCGTCAGCCAGACGGTCGTCTGCGGTGCCATGGTCAGTTCGGACGCCACCGCAAACGTCGCGTAGGTGGCCGTCGACATCCCTTCGGCGAACACGTATACCGGCTTGCCGGCGCGTTTGATCTGCATCAGTGCCTTGCGGATCTCCTCGCGTTGGCCAAGGCCCATCGCCACCTGACCGAACGTCACGATCACCGCTGCGACCCGGTCGTTGT
>CAUZBA010000205.1:0-6278 GCA_963577635.1 Phycisphaerae bacterium | reverse complement strand
CCGAGTGTTATGGCCCAATTTTATTGGGTCCGCGGAATTTTGCGGCAAGCAGATAAGAAATCTTTATTGGCCTGATGGAAAGTTTCTCTTGGACTTGGAGCTTTGCAATCACCTAGGCTAATGGTGCTGAGCGACCGTATCTTCGCGGTTGAGTCGGCATCAACCACGATGCTCCGGCGGGCAGTCAGGCTGTTTCTCAGAGGCAAGATGTTTACCCCGAACCACGCTCCAAACGTTGGCGGGGCCCAAAACCAGTTCAGGAGGTTAAGACAGATTTATGCGTATTCAATTTCTAATGAAACTCTTTCAGGCCCCGCAGCGAACAGGCGCGAGCGGTATCGCAACGCTACTGTTGTTGACGGTTCCATGGGGCGGCTGCGGCGAATCAAAAACGGAAGAAGCCGGGGATCCGATCAAAGTTGGTGTTCTGCACTCGCTCTCGGGCACGATGGCCATTAGCGAGACCACACTGAAAGACACGGTTCTCATGATGGTCAAGGAGCAGAACGCGAAGGGTGGTCTGCTCGGAAGACAACTGGAGGCCGTGGTTGTCGATCCGGCATCCGACTGGCCCCTGTTTGCCGAACGGGCACGCGAGCTGCTCGAGTCCGAGCAGGTCGATGTCGTG
The DNA here is from genome assembly GCA_963577635.1 of Phycisphaerae bacterium. Taxonomy (GTDB): domain Bacteria; phylum Planctomycetota; class Phycisphaerae; order Phycisphaerales; family Phycisphaeraceae; genus CAUZBA01. The sequence goes on along the minus strand of CAUZBA010000205.1, from coordinate 5,650 downwards.
TTCGGTTGCTGGACGTCGGTGTCGAGAAAGTCGGTGCTCCCTGTGTTTGAACAGAACAATGGTCTTCTCTTTTACCCGGTGCAGTACGAGGGCGAGGAGTCGTCGAAGAACGTCATCTACACCGGCGCCTCGCCAAATCAGCAGGCGATTCCCGCCATCGACTACCTGATGAACGAAGTGGGTATCAAGCGTTGGATCCTCGAAGGCACCGACTACGTATATCCCCGGACCACGAATAAGATCCTCGAGGCGTATCTGAAGCAGAAGGGCGTGGCGGGTGAAGATATTTCCATCAACTACACGCCGTTCGGCCACGCGGACTGGCAGACGCGGGTGTCCGCCATCCGGGACTTTGGGTCCACCGGCAAGCCGACGGCGGTGGTCTCCACGATCAACGGTGACGCCAACGTTCCGTTTTATCTGGAACTCGCCAACCAGGAGGTGTCTGCCGAGGACATTCCGGTCGTTGCGTTTTCGGTCGGTGAAGAGGAACTGTCGGGTCTCGACGCCAAGCCGCTCGTCGGTCACCTGGCTGCGTGGAACTATTTCCAGAGCATCGAGTCGCCGGCGAATACGGAATTCATCACGGCCTGGAAGAAGTTTACCGGCAATCCCGACCGGACGACGAACGATCCGATGGAAGCGCACTTCATCGGCTTCAACCTCTGGGTCAAGGCGGTGGAGAAGGCTGGAACGACCGATGTCGACGCGGTGTTGGCGGCGCTTCCAGGCACCGAGACGCCGAACCTGACCGGTGGCATTGCTCGCTTACTGCCGAATCACCACATCACCAAGCCGGTGTATATCGGAGAGGTGCGGGCCGACGGACAGTTTGACGTCGTCTGGCAGACCGACGACGCGGTGCCGGGAGACGCCTGGTCCGACTATCTGCCCGTCAGCGAAGACACCAAAGCGGACTGGGTGGATCTAAAGTGCGGAAATTACAACACGAAGACCGGTGTCTGTTCAGGCCAGAACTACGAGTAACCCGCGTCATATCGCCGGAACTAACTTCGAAACTAACTAATGAGCAAAGCAGTGAACTTTAGCGAGTGGCGGCCAATTTGGCTGCTGCTCGCCGTTTTTTTTCTTGGGTTTTCCGCTTCGAGCCGAGCTCAGACAGACGACGCATTTCGGGTCATGGTGGCGGAGTTCAGCGGCGCGAACTTCGCTCAAAAGCAAGTGATCGCCGAGCGTCTGCTCGACACGGGACACCTCGGCGTCAGAGACGTATTTACGGCCCTGCTCGATAGCCGCCTTTTTGTCCGAGACCGGGATCAGCAGCCGTTCATCGTGGAATCGACGGACGACGGCTTGTCCGAATTCACACTGCTCGATCCGGCCTCCCTGGCGGTGGCGGGGTCCGCTCAGGCAGGCCAGTTGAGCCGAGTCATCACTAATAATCAGCTTCGACGGTTCCTGCGCAACGCCATTCCACGGTTTTCCCTGTCCAGTCCGGATGCCGACATCCGGCTCGATGCGGTGCAGCAGATGCTCCGCTCGCTCGACGCGGTGACGATCCGTCTGCTCCGCGACCGAGCAGACGAGGAAACGGACGAACGGGTCTCCTACGAGATCGATACAGCTTTGGCGCTTGCCGCACTCGACGAAACCGACCCGCGCCGGCGCCTCTCCGCGGTGGCCGCGGTGGCCGATCGCATGAATCCGGAAGTCTTCAATCGCTTGTCGAAGTTGCTCGATCGGGCGGAGGATGGAAGCTTCGTCGAACCTAGTGCCGATGTGCGGAGCGCCGCCGGCGAGGCTCTGCACGATATCGAGCGGGAGCGCACTTTCTATTCGGTCATCGAGACGGTGTTCTTCGGTCTCAGCTTGGGGTCGGTCTTGGCCCTGGCCGCGATCGGCCTGACGGTCACGTTCGGCGTCATGGGCGTGATCAACATGGCCCACGGCGAGCTCATCATGCTTGGGGCTTACACTACGTACGCCGTACAGCTCGCCATGCCGGAGCATATCAATATCTCTGTTTTGGTGGCGATACCCGCGGCGTTCATCGTTGCTGGCTCGGCCGGGGTGCTCATCGAGCGCACGATCGTTCGATTTCTCTATGGCCGGCCGCTCGATACGCTGCTCGCGACCTTCGGCGTGAGCATGGTGCTGCAACAGCTCGTGCGGTCCGTGTTCACGGCGAACAACCGCCCCGTGGTCACCCCAACCTGGATGAGCGGCACCTTGCAGATCAACGAAGTCTTCTCGCTGACCTACAATCGCCTCTACATCATATTGCTCACGTTGATGGTATTCGGGGCTCTGCTGGCGGTCCTGGGGCGCACCCGGGTCGGGCTGGAAATTCGTGCCGTGTCGCAGAACCGGTTGATGGCTCGGGCCATGGGGGTGCGCAGCCAGTGGGTCGATGCCCTGACGTTCGGTCTGGGGTCGGGAATTGCCGGGGTGGCCGGGGTGGCCCTGAGCCAGATCGGTAACGTCGGGCCCAATCTCGGTCAGTCTTACATCATCGACTCCTTTATGGTGGTGGTCTTCGGTGGGGTCGGCAATATCTGGGGCACGTTCATCGGCGGGATGTCACTGGGCATCGTCAACAAGATTCTCGAGCCCTTCGCCGGGGCCGTGCTCGGCAAGATCTTCGTGCTCGTCGCGGTGATTCTATTCATCCAGCGCCGCCCGCGCGGGTTGTTCCCGCAAGCCGGGCGATCGGCGGAGGGCATGTGATGAACGAAAAAACCGCCATCGCCGCGTTTTTCTCCCATCGCACCAACCTGGGCTTCCTGGCACTTCTCGGTAGCGCCGGAATCCTGGCGCCCATCCTGAACATGGCCGTTCCTGAGTCGTCGCCCGTGCATCTGTCGAGCTACGTCGTCGCCCTGATCGGGAAGTATCTCTGCTATGCGATCCTGGCGATCGCCGTGGATCTCATCTGGGGATTTTGCGGAATCCTCAGCCTCGGCCATGCGGTGTTCTTCGCGCTCGGCGGCTATGCGATGGGGATGTATCTCATGCGTCAGATCGGCAGCCGGGGCGTCTATGGCCACGCGGTGCTTCCAGACTTCATGGTGTTTCTCAACTGGGACGCGTTGCCGTGGTTCTGGTACGGTTTCGATCGCTTCTGGTTCGCCTTGATCATGGTGGTCGTCGTGCCGGCGGCCCTGGCCGGATTGTTCGGCTGGCTGGCGTTCCGTTCGCGGGTGACCGGCGTCTACTTCTCGATCATGACGCAGGCGCTCAGCTATGCGTTGCTGCTCGCCTTCTTCCGAAACGACATGGGTTTCGGCGGCAACAACGGATTCACCGACTTCAAGGAACTGCTCGGGTTCGATCTGCAGCTCGACAGTACACGCGCGGCGCTGCTGGTGGCGACCATCGTCGTGCTGGCGGCGAGCTACAGCGCTTGCCGGATGATCGCCGGATCGCGGGCCGGACGCGTCATCCGTTCCATCCGCGATGCCGAGAGTCGAACCCGATTCCTTGGATTTCCGGTGGAATCCTACAAGCTCTGGCTCTTCGTGTTTTCGGCGATACTGGCGGGGCTGGCCGGTGCGCTGTACGTGCCGCAGGTCGGCATCATCAACCCGAGCGAGTTCGCCCCCATCAATTCCATCGAAGTGGTCATCTGGGTGTTGGTGGGAGGGCGCGGCACACTCTACGGCGCGGCGGCCGGGGCTGTCCTCGTCAATTACCTCAAGACGTTTTTCACCGCCGCCATGCCCGAGGTCTGGCTCTATGCGCTCGGTGCGATCTTCATCGGCGTCACGGTCTTCCTTCCGCAGGGCCTGGCAGGTCTGTGGCCTGCTCTGAATCGACCCAAATGAACTCGCCCTCTCCTTCAACCAATCTCGCCGCGGACACCGACGACCGGTGGCGGCAACTGCGTGAAGCGGCGGTTCGCCGCAAGGTACCGGTAACACTTGGGAAGATCCTCTACCTTCAGAATCTGACTGTCAGCTTCGATGGTTTCAAGGCGCTCAATGGGCTCACTCTGCATGTCGACCCCGGGGAGCTTCTCTGCGTTATTGGTCCCAACGGCGCGGGCAAGACAACGATGATGGATGTGATCACCGGCAAGACCCGTCCTGATGAAGGGAAGGCGTGGTTTGGTAACGTAATCGATCTGCTCACGCTAACCGAACTCGAGATCGTGCAGGCAGGCATCGGCCGCAAGTTTCAAAAGCCTACCGTATTCGAGTTCTTGAGCGTCTTCGAAAACCTGGAGCTCGCCTTGGCCGACGACAAGTCGTTGTGGCACACGCTGGTGGCGCGGCTGACCCGTGCTCAGCGCGACCGGATCGACGAAGTGCTTCAGCTCATTGCTCTTGACGACAAGCGCACGGTCACGGCCGGGGAGCTGGCGCACGGGCAGAAACAGTGGCTCGAGATCGGAATGCTCCTTATGCAGGACCCCGAGCTGCTGCTCGTGGACGAACCTGTCGCTGGTCTGACACCGCAGGAGATCGAGCGTACCGGAGAGCTGTTGCTCTCGCTGGCGGGGAAGCATTCGGTGGTCGTCGTGGAGCATGACATGGATTTCGTACGGTCGATGGCTTTGTTGCACGATTCAACCTCGGCGCGAGTTGGGTCGCTTTTCCAGCTGTCGTTCAAGACGCCACGGCGTAGGAATTCGGCTTGCCAAGCTCGGCCATTCGGTTGAGGATGTGACACCCGATCGTGGCCTCTCTGCTTTGCGCCCTGTTGCTCCTAGCCTTCAGGCTTCCTCCGAGCACTGACTTGTATCGGAAGAATCCATTCTCTACGCGCGCTTGCTGGCGGTAGCCCGACTCCTTCTGCCACTCTCGTCCTCCGATCTTTCGAATCCTCTGTAGAGCCGATTCTCATTGCGCCCACTGACCGTCCGTGGGCCCCGCCGACACCGCAGTGCGACGTGGAGGGATCACGATCACGATGTTCGCTGTTCCGGCTGTGCCCACCCGCTCGTAGATCGACCTGTGGTCGTAGACCCCGTCCGCGGTGAAGCGCCAAATGGGATCCTCGATCTGGTCGAGCAGATCAGGGACGGTGGAAGCGTCGTCCCCGCCGCTCGTCGTGAGTTCGGCCGCCACAATGAACCCCTCATCATCCACGCCGATATGCAGTTTCCGCCAGTCCCGGCGTTTCTTCGATGCCTTGTACTTATGCGCGTTCCATTCGCCCGATCCTATGATCTTCAGCCCCGTGGAATCGACGATTAGGTGGATCGGACCGTCGTGGGCCCGGCTGAGCGGCGGCAGCTTAACGATTCGGTTCCGGCGAGAGAGCGTCGTGTGGTCGGGGGCCTTGAGGTCGAGGCCCATCAAGCTGAGCAGCGAGTCCAGGAAACCCTCGGTCTGGCGAAGCGGCAGGCGGAAGACGACCCGCAGGGTCAAGGCGGTCAAGATGGCGAGGTTCGAGTACCGTCGCTGGCCTCCCCGGAGACCGTTCTTCGGTGGTGTCCATGCGGCGATCGCTTCCTCGCTCAGCCAGATCGTGACGTTGCCCCGGCTCCTGATGCCGCGCTCGTACTCCTTCCAGTTCCGGATTCTGTACTTCGTCTTGTATTTACGGTTCACTCGACTCGACTTCGCTGCGGCCATGACGTCGTCCCCCTCGATCTCCATGATGGATCAGGGCTGCGAGCCGATGTTACGCGGGAGCCGATTCTGATTCATGCACCAACGCCCTGAAAAGTAACCGTCCGGCACTA
>CAUZBA010000204.1:0-6339 GCA_963577635.1 Phycisphaerae bacterium | reverse complement strand
CCACGTCGACGCCGGGATCCGCTGTGACCTGGACCGGTGCGAAGAACTCGTGGCCTGCTGACCGGCCGCCGAGTGAAACCGAGCGACGCCGATGTGCCGTTACCTCTCCGGGAGTTGCCTACCCCACATTTCTCACCAGTTTCACCGCCCAGCGGACAGTTTCGTCCGCCGGCTTCGTCCTCCGTGCGATCCGTCCTCGACGTAGTATTCAGCTACGCCTGCGGAGGATCGCGTGTGCGTCCTCGCCGGCGAACAAACCTGCCGCGCTAGCGTGCACACTGTCACCGGCCCCGCCTCAAGTCTCAACACCGCTGATCGTTACATCACCGAGCGGCAAAACTGGTGAGCAATGCAGGCTAGAGCGGTTTTCATTCACTCGTAGCGTCTTGAGTGTCGGCGAAACAAGTCTGGCGAGGAGGGCGAAGCAGGCGACCCCGCTGCGGGTCGTCGATGCAGCACGACAAAGCCAGGCGCAGTTGCAGCCAGCTCAGGACGATACGAGTGGATGAAAAACGCTCTAGATCATTCCGTGCGTGATCGACGCCACGATCTGCTCTTCGTCGGTCTTCATCACCCTGACGGTCACACCGGAATCCTTAGGTGAAATGATCTGGTCGCTTGCCGCGTTGCGGGCGTCGTCCACGACCAGCCTCAGAAACTCGAAGCCGGCGCAGATCCGAGTCCTGATCTGCGGCGACTTTTGCCCGATGCCGCCGGTGAACACGAGCGTATCCAGGCCCCCGAGCACGGCGATCAGGCCGCCCAGGCATTTTCGAGCCTGATGACAGAATAGCGCTACCGCGTCGGCCGCCGACTCATTGCGCGCCTCGGCGGCGAGCAGATCCTTCATGTCCGATGAGAGCTCAGAGACCCCGAGCAGGCCCGACTCGTGATTGATCAGCCTGCGCAGGGCCGGCGGATCCAGGTTCTCCTGCTCGGCCGCGAACAGGACGACCCCGGGATCCAGGTCGCCGCTGCGCGTGCCCATCATCAGGCCGCCCGCGGGCGTGAAACCCATCGTCGTCTCCACGCAACTGCCCTCTCGCAGGGCCGCCATGCTCGCGCCGTTTCCGAGGTGAGCGATGACGATGCGGCCGGCCGCGGTGTGGGAATCGGCGGCGCGCAACTGTTCGAGAATGGATTGGTAGCTCAGTCCATGGAATCCGCAACGCTCCACTCCGGCTTGCGCGAATCTCCGAGGCAGCGGGACCAACCGATGGACCCTTGGCATGCTGCGATGAAACGCCGTGTCGAAACAGGCCACCTGCTCGGCCCGCGGATATCGCCGCGAGACGGCCTCGATGCCAGCGATCGCCGGGGGCTGGTGCTCCGGCGCGAACCGGATCAGGCGCGTCAAATGACGCACCAGGCCGTGATCCACACGCCGGTGCTCGAAGCACGATCCGCCGTGGACGACACGGTGTCCGACTGCGAAGAATTTCAGACTCCTGTCGGTCATCCAGTCGAACAGTTTTGCCAGCGCCGCGTCGTGATTCGGCAAGTCATCATGCTCCGATCCGGCCGGGTGACCGTCGGCGTCCTCGGCCCGGAACAATGAATGCTCAAGGCCGATCCGTTCGAAGGCGCCTCGGACGATCAGCTTGATGTGCGGTTTGCCGGCGTCGTACAGCGCGAACTTGAGGCTCGACGAGCCGCTGTTGATCGTCAGGATGCCTTTCGCATGCGGCGCCATGATTACATGATTGTTACTTATCCTCGTCGCCGGCCAGCATTTCGTCGATCGCATCGAGGACCGGCGTCTGTCGTTCCTTGGGAAGCTGCTGGGGAGAGTAGATGCCCCTGGTGCCCACAACCTTCGTCGTGCAGCCGACTTCGAAGGCAGCCGCGCCGACCGCGACGCCAGCGGTCAGGAGTGTGACGGATATTGGTCGCAATGCCGTCATCCACAACATGCGATCGCAGCCCGCATAGCTGCCCGCAAAGCGCATTGGTGGTCCTCCGGTTCGACTGCAGCCATCATACCTAGTCCGCATTGGCTTGCACCGCGTCTTCGCCGTGGTCTATGATGTCCCGCCCGCATTGGTGCGGCGCCGTGGCATGAAAGACTTGGGCGCACGCGGAGCGGACCCCGGAGTTTCGCTGATGTCGATGGTGGTGCAACACGACGTGATAATCGTCGGCGGCGGCGGCGCCGGCCTGCGCGCCGCGATCGCCATCGCCGAGCAGGACCCGAACCTCTCGGTCGCGGCGGTCTCCAAGGTCTACCCGATGCGCAGCCACACCGTGGCGGCCGAAGGCGGCGCCGCCGCGGTGATCAAGCCCAACGACAGCATCGAAGACCACATCTACGACACGATCAGCGGCTCTGACTGGCTGGCCGACCAGGACGCGGTTGAGTTGTTCGTCAATGAAGCACCCCGCGAGATGATCCAGCTCGAGCACTGGGGATGCCCGTGGAGCCGAGAAGCCGACGGGTCGGTGGCCGTGCGACCATTTGGCGGCATGAAAATCGAGCGAACCTGGTACGCCGCCGACAAGACCGGCTTTCACATGCTGCACGCGCTGTTCCAGACCACGCTGAAGTATGACAACATCGTCCGGTACGACGAACACTTCGTCACGAAGTTGCTGGTTGACGACGGTCGCTGCTGCGGCGCCGCGGCGCTGGAGTTACGCAGCGGACGGATGCGGGCGATCCTCGGCAAGTCCGTCATCGTCTGCACGGGCGGCTGCGGCCGCATATTCCCCTTCACGACGAACGGCGCAATCAAGAACGGCGACGGAATGGCCATGGCCTATCGGGCCGGCGCGGCCCTGAAGGACATGGAGTTTCTTCAGTACCACCCGACCGGCCTGCCGGGGACGGGCATTCTGATCACCGAGGCGTCGCGTGGCGAGGGCGGCATCATGGTCAACAAACATGGCGACCGCTACCTCCAGGATTACGACCTGGGCAAACCCCTGGACATCAACGACCCCAACCACCCGCAGAAGCGCACCATGGAGCTGGGCCCGCGCGACAAGCTGAGCCAGTGCTTCGTCAAGGAGATGCAGAAAGGCAACACGATCGAGACCAAATATGGTCACGTCGTGTACCTGGACCTTCGCCACCTGGGCGAGAAGAAGATCGACAAGAAGATTCCGTTCGTGCGCGAGCTGGCCACGAACTACGCCGGTGTTGACCCGGTGCACGAGCCGATCCCGGTCCGGCCGGTCCTTCACTATGTGATGGGCGGAATCGACACGGACATCAACGGCGCCACCTCGATCGCGGGACTGTTCGCCGCCGGTGAGTGCGCCTGCGTCTCGCTCAACGGCGCCAACCGCCTGGGATCCAACTCGCTCACGGAGCTGCTCGTATTCGGTGCCCGCGCCGGGAGTGCCGCCGCGCATTTCTCGGCGGACCATCCACAGATCAATACCGCGGCCCTGGAGGCGCAGGCGAAAGACGAACAGCAGCGCATCGATCGCGAATTCATCAGCAAGTCCGGCGGCAGGCAGCGAATCGTTGACATCAGAGTCGAGATGCATCACGCGATGGAAGACGGCGCGGGCATCTTCCGCGACGAGAAATTGCTGACGCGGACGCGCGACAAGCTTGCGGAACTGCAGCAGCGATACCGCGATCTGGGTCTTGACGATCACACGCTCAGCTACAACACGGAATTGATCGCGGCATTGGAACTGGGATTCATGCTCGACGTCGCCGAAACGATCGCCCACTCGGCGCTGAAGCGCACCGAATCGCGAGGATCACACCAGAGGCTCGATCACCCCAACCGCGATGACAAATCCTTTCTGAAGCACTCGCTGGCGACCTTCCGTAAGGACGGCCCCCCCGCGATCGGCTACAAGGACGTGACGATCACCAAGTGGCCCCCCGGCGCGCGAACGTACGGGGCCGATTCCGGTTTGACCGCAGCCGCCACGCAACGGACCTGACATGGCTGAAGCGAACATTACACTCGAGGTCTTCCGGTACCACCCGGATTCGCCTGACGGCGACAGGGGCCCGCGATTTCAGTCTTACGACGTCCCCTACCATGACGACTGGGTCGTCCTCGACGCCCTGAACTGGGTCAAGGACAACGCGGACGGAAGCCTCACCTACCGGTGGAGCTGCCGCATGGGCGTGTGCGGCAGTTGCGGCATGATGGTCAATGGTGAACCCAAGCTCACGTGTGCCGCGTTCCTGAAGGACTACTACCCGGGCTCAATCCGGATCGAGCCGCTGACCAACTTTCCGGTCGAGCGCGACCTGGTCGTGGTCATGGACGACTTCATGGCCAAGCTCAAGTCGGTCAAACCTTACATCATCCGAGACGACGTGAACGACACCGGTGACGGCGAATACCGCCAGACGCCCGCGGAGCTGGCCCAGTACAAGCAGTTCTCGATGTGCATCAACTGCATGCTCTGCTACGCCGCGTGCCCGGTGATGGGTAGCGAGCCGGAGTTTGTCGGCCCCGCGGCCCTGGCCCTGGCCCACCGTTACAACCGCGACACGCGCGATCGAGGCAGCCGTGAACGCCTCGAGAAGATGATGGAGCACGAAGCTGTCTGGGGTTGCACCTTCGTCGGCGAGTGTACGGAAGTCTGTCCCAAGAACGTCGACCCGGCCGGCGCGATCCAGCAGGCCAAGACCGACGCGGCGAAGGAATATTTCAAAAGCTTCTTCATGCCCAAAGGCGGTCGATGATCGTGACGGAACAAATGCCCCGCCCCTACCGCCAACCTCATCCGTGGAACTGGTTCCTGAAGCGACCGCGCTATCTGATATTCATGCTGCGCGAGCTGACCGCGGTGCTCGTCGGTGCGTACCTGATCTTCCTGCTCGTCCTGCTGGGAAGGCTCGGGGCGGAGCAGACCGCGTTCGTCGATTTTCTTCGGGCCCTGACCGGCCCCGCGGCCATGGCGTTCCACGTGGTCGTGTTCCTCGCCGCGCTATTTCATTCGATCACCTGGTTCAACCTCACACCGAAGGCCATGCCCTTCTTCATCGGGGAGAAACGTGTTGCCGACCCGGTCATCGCGATCGCCTTGGGATACCTGCCGTGGGCGGTCGTGACCGTTGGCATCATCTGGGGGGTAGCTGGGTAGGCGCACATTTGTATCGACAGGATCTACAGGATGGGAAGAAGAGATTTACGGGATGGGAACGCGTGTGGGCAACTGAGGGGAACTAGTCACATGGTCCGATGGCATAGCAAGAGTTACCATCGAATGATTCCGAAACAATACGGTCTATCCTGTTGATCCTGTCGATCCCGTGATCCTGTCAGGATTGAATTCGCATGTCGAAATCAAACGAAGCATTCTGGTGGTCGCTTTTCTCAGCCGGGGGCGTGCTCGCGGCGCTATTCATTCCGGGCATCATCCTCGTGAGCGGTTTTCTGCTGCCCACGGCCGATCCGGTGCAGGCGGCCGAACGCTACGCCAACATCCACGGAATCATCTCGTGGTGGCCGGTGCGCGCCGTCCTGTTCCTCGTAATCTTTCTGTCCTTCTTTCACTGCGCCCACCGCGTACGTCACACGCTCATGGACGTGGGGCTTCGCCGCGTCGAAGGCCCGTTGATGGCCGTGTGCTATATCAGTGCGTTCGTGGGCAGCGTGACTGCGGCGATCGTATTGTTCGGGATGTGAGGGGGAGGAGCGGAAGCGCAAGAAAGCATAAAACCAGAAAAGTGGTCCGGGCTCCTTTTCCCTGATTTTCTGCGTTTCTGCTTTGCTGCTCTCAATCCGTTCTCAGAACGGCGCCTCTTGACAGGTCCCACTCGCTGACCAATACTCACCCACCATGTACGACCTCAAGCCCCTCTCCAGACAAGCCATCCCGGCGGCATTGGAGAAGGCGCAGCGCTACCGCTTGCTGAACGAACCCAGGCAGGCTGAGAGCATTTGCCGTGACGTACTGCACATCGACAAGAACAACGCCCAGGCGCTGGTGACGATGATTCTGGCGCTGACCGACCAGTTCGGTCACGGCCTCAACGTCTCGATCGAGCACGCCCAGGAGGCGCTGCCCCGGCTGGCGGACGAATACAATCGCGCGTTCTATGCGGGGATCATCTTCGAAAGGTGGGGCAAAGCGCAGCTCGAGCAGGGCGCGCCCGGATACGCCGCATTCGACTGGTTCCGCCAGGCGATGCAATGCTACGAGAAGGCCGAAGCGTTGAGCGCTGCGGCCAACGACGACGCCGTTCTGAGATGGAACACGTGCGTTCGCCTCCTCAAGCGCAACGAGCACGTGCGCCCCCGACCGGAAGATCACACCGTTGAAGCCAATTTCAACGATGATGTGATGGTGTGATTTAGAAGGCACGGAGGCACGGAGGCACGGAGGGCGGTCGCGGCATTCGCCGCGACCGGAGAGGGA
>CAUZBA010000203.1:0-6361 GCA_963577635.1 Phycisphaerae bacterium | reverse complement strand
GCACCTCCACATCGTCCCGGTCGTGCTGGTGCAGTTGGATCTGACGGATTCCGGCGATCTTCGCCCAGACCTCCGTCGGTAGCTGCGGCCAGGAGCGGCTGCCGTCCGGCCCGACGACCATGTTTCTGCGCCGGCCCAGAATGCGTTTGATCACCGGCAATCCGCGCCAGCAGGGGCACGGTTCACCGACCTCGGCGTAATCCTCATTCGTGTAACGGATCAGGGGCATTGCAAAGTTGTGCAGTGTCGTGATCACCACGCGTCCGACCTGGCCGGGCGCGCAGGGTCGGTTGTTGTCGTCGAGCACCTCGACCAGCAGTGACTCCGACTGCACGTGATAGTATTCGTGCTTCGGGCACTGCATCGCGATGTGGCTCACCTCTTCGTCGCTGTACATGTCGGCCACGGATGCGCCCCAGGCCCGACGGCAGACCTCGCGGACCTCGGGCCGATCGACTCCCCGTAGGTTTGAACCTGTCGAAGGTTCGCCAGGGTCAGATCGTGGTCGGCGAAATAGCGGGCGAGCCTCGCGGCGTTGGAAGGATACGCCAGAAGATAGTGCGGATCGCGGGACCGGATCAGCTCAGCCTGCCTTTCGATCGGTGTCAGGTGATAGAACATCGTCATGGGGCCGGTGTCGAAAACGCGACCTGAGGAGGGCCCCCAGCTGTCCAGGTCGTTGACGGCATCCGGATCCTTGGCCGAGCGACCGGAGCGGATTGCGACGAACCCCCCACCGATGTCGTGGCCGTGCCAGAGGTGATCGCGCAGCGTGAGGGCATACCAGAACAGGCCGTTGGCCTCCGTATCATGGATCTTTAATGGCTGGCCGGTCGAACCCGACGTTGACTTGAGGTAAACCTTGCCGTGCTCACGCGGCACCTTCTTGCTTCGCAGTTCATCGACCCGGCCGACGATGTCATCGCGACTGAGCAGCGGCAGTCGGGCAAACCGCTCAGTGTTCAGGGGCTGTGACGGGTTCAGTCCGGCTTCGTTGAGAACGGCGCGGTAGTGGGGCACACTCTCGTAGGCGTGACGTAGCAGAGATTCGAGTTGCCGCCACTGAAGTTGCTCTATCGTTTCGGCGGGCCACCACTGGCTCTGTTCGATCTGAAACTGCAACGCCATCAGCATCGCGCCCGCAGGCGACGGGATCGCGGGCCAAACGATTTCGGGTATGGACGATCGGGGCGTGTGCATCGTCATCGCGCTACGCCCCTCATGAACTTGAATCCCCGGCGCACCGCGACGGCGGGGCAGGCGGCCAGAATAGCCGCAGGTGCCACATGTGGCGAGTTAGAGCGGTGCCACTTCCACTGCAGCGTGCTGAGCTGGCTGCAGCTGCGCCTGGCTTTGTCGTGCTGCATCGACGACCCGCAGCGGGGTCGCCTGCTTCGCCCTCCGCGCCAGACTTGCTTCGCCGACACTCAAAACGCTAGGAGTGGATGGAAAGCGCTCTAATCGGAATAAGGTTGCATGTCCGGGCGTTTGAAGTGGTGGCTCGATACAATCACGCGTGCCATGGGCCCGCCGATCTACATGAAACCGACCATCGCGCCCCCGCACGAGAACGCCATCGACGAAGATCCCTTCGCTCGGCGCCTGGCCGGCGACCGTCAGCGCTTGACCCGCGCCGCGGTGTCCACGCTGCAATTGAACCTCGGCAAGATGTGCAATCTGGCCTGCCACCACTGTCATGTCGAGGCGGGGCCGAATCGCGACGAAATCATGACCTGGGACACGATGCAGCGCATTGCGAACTGGCTTGATCGTCACCGCAACGACATGGGTGTACGAACTGTGGACCTCACCGGCGGCGCGCCCGAGATGAACCCTCATTTTCGCCGCCTGGTCGACGCCCTGACCGAGCGGCGCGTCCACGTGCTTGATCGCTGCAATCTGACGATCCTGATCGACCCCGCGCACGAAGACCTGATCGAGTTTCTCGCCGCCAGGCAGGTGGAGATCGTGGCGTCGTTGCCTTGCTACCTCGAGCAGAACGTAGACAAACAGCGCGGTTCGGGTGTATTCGGCGATTCGATCGTCGCCCTGAAGAGGCTGAACGCGGCGGGCTACGGCCAGGAGGGGACCGGCCTGCGCCTGGACCTGGTCTTTAACCCCGTCGACTACGGCCTGCCACCCGATCAGGGCGAATTGGAGACGGCGTACAAGCACCACCTCGGCGAGCGTTACGACATACGGTTCAACAGTCTCTGGACAATCACCAACATGCCGATCAAGCGTTTCGAACACGCCTTACGGCGCGACGGCGAATACGAGCGCTACATGAGCGCTCTAGTCGACGCCCACCATCCCGGCAACGTCGACGCGGTGATGTGCCGCGAACTGGTCAGCGTCGGCTGGCAGGGCACCGTGTACGACTGCGACTTCAACCAGATGCTCCAGATGCCGCTGTCCCCGCAACGGTATGGCCCCGACGACGACGAACACGAAGTGGAATCCCATGGTCGCAAGTTGTGGGAGTACACACCTTCTGAACTGATCGACCGGCACGTCCGTACCGGCGCCCACTGCTTCGGTTGCACCGCGGGCAGCGGCTCGAGCTGCAGCGGGGCGCTGAAGTAGCTTGTATCAGTGGTGCTTGGTTCGTAACCGCATTCGCGGCCGTATCACTTAACCTCTCTTAAGACCTACGAACAACACGTGAGCTCCTGATTCACCAGTCGTCGCGGTGTCGCGCACTTCGAATCCGGCGAACTCAAGAGCATCTGTCCATTGGGCCAGGGGAAAGAGCCCGCAGCGATGCCGATCTTCCTCGATGCACAGCTCGCCGCCGCTGCGGATGATCAGCGTGGTGACCAGCTCGTACGTGGTGCCACTGGGTAGGGGTCGGTGCACGAACGAGATGTGGGCCACCTCGGTGTCGCCGTCGCGGTGGGCGTCGTGCCCTCGCTCGAATTCGCGATAGTTCTCTTCGGTGTATGTCGGCGCAGCGAGAAACACGCCGCCCTCTGCGAGGTGCGCCGCCGCGGTCGTGCATGCGGCGCGCAGGTCATCGGTATCGAGCATGTAGTCGATCGCGTCGTGCGCGAGCACCGCGTCGAATGTTCGGTTCAGACGGACAGTGCGCATGTCGGCGATGTGGGTACTCACTTCGGGATTGAGCCGCCGGCAGTACGCCAGCATCGGCTCGGACAGGTCGACCGCCGCGGCGTCAAAGGTATCCGTCAGATGGGACAGCGCGTGCCCGCCTCCGGCACCAAGTTCCAGGATGGATCTGCGGCCGCCACGGCGTCGGGCGGGAAGGTGTTCGTCGAGTGCCCGGCGCAGTAACTCAGCTTCGGCAGCATGATCCACCGGCGGGCTGATCAACGGCCAGAGCGGGGCCAGTTTGCCGTAGAGCTTGGGGAGATCGGTTGGGTGGGCAGACATCGGGGAGTGTCACCGCCGGCAATGGTCGAACCGTACTCGTACTCGTACTCGTTCTCGAAATCAAATCGAAAATTGCATTGGCGTGACGATTGGGAGCAGACTGGATCGAAGGGTTTTCGTCAGTCTGACGCGTAAATCAGGGATTCGAGTACGAGTACCGCTTCGCTGAGTACGAGTATGTGAAGAAATCACCTGGTGTCGCAGCGGGTACCTACGCCCGCCCCAGGTATTCACCCGACTCGGTCGAGATCTTGATCACCTCGTCGACCTCGATGAAGGGCGGAACGCGCGTCTTGAGTCCGGTCTCGCAGACAGCTTCCTTGACCTGGTTGGTCTTGGTGGCATCCTTGATGCCCGGCGGCGTATCCACGATCTTCAGCTTCACGACGGCGGGAAGGTCTATGCTGACGACGTTGTTCTGGTAGACCAGGCCAGTGATCGTGGTGTCGGCGATCAGGAAGTCGAGCGCGTTGCCCAGGACTTCTCCGGGGACGGTGGTCTGATCGTAGTTCTCGCTGTCCATGAAGACGGCGCCGTTCGGCTCGTTGTAGAGGTAGACCATCTGGCGACGGTCGAGGACGGCCTGCTCCACATTTTCGCTGCTGCGAAATCGCTTCTCCTGGTGCGAGCCGGTATGGAGGTTCTTGAGCTTCACCTGGGCATAAGCCGGCCCCTTGCCGGGCTTGACGTGGTCGTATGAGTTGACGAGCCAGACCTGGCCATCCATCTGGATCGCCATGCCGTTGCGCAGATCCTGTGCCTTCAACGATTTCGTCTCCTGGTTTAACTCCGGTGGCGCGGAACATTATGGCAGCGCGGTGCCGACCCTGCAATACATATCCCACTACTGCGCACTTGCGCGTTCGTCGACCGGAGGGTCGGGACCGAACGGTCGCAGGAGATGCGTCGCTTGCAGCAGGGTGACCAGGCCCCAGACGGCGCACAGATACAGTTGCGGTCGAAGGGGAACGGCGTACCGAGGCCACGGCGCTACGATGGCATAGAAAATGGAATACGCGGCGAGGGTGAGTAGAAGCAAGCCGGGCGCCTCGACCCTGTGGTGCGTCCCGCGGCGCGATGTCCAACCCTGCCACAGGTAGGCGATGAACGCCAGCAGCGTGAACACGAGCACCACCGCATGGGCCCGTTTCATGGCGCCATGCGTAAGCCCGGCCAGGGCGTTGCGGTCGTAGAGCGAATAGTGCACGGGATACACGTAGACGTCACCCTGGCCCTGGAGAATGTTCCATGTCCAGAGGACGTAGGGCTTTTCGAGCAGATACCACCGAAGGTATCGGCCGGGCCGTTCACGGAACCGTGGCCAGAACACGCGAGCGAAGTCGTCCATTGATTCGCCGAACTTCGGCTGCTCGGGATCGTCCCGATACGGGAAGTAACGCCACTTCGGATCCTTGAAAACAAACCCGGGGTAGGTTCCATGAGACATGGTTTTCAGCAGACGATCGCTGCCCCGTCGGGCATCGGGTTGAAGGACGGCGTAATCGCGAACCATCCACGCCGCCGGAAAGACGCTGAAGACGATCAGGAAGAGCGCCAGACCCCGCATGGGGGGATAGCGACGTCGATCTTCGGCGAATCTGCCGCCCAGGGCCAGGGCACCGGCGAAAATAATGGGCAGCATGCCGGCCGTCTGGTTCACAAGGTACGCACCTCCGAAGCAGATCCCGGCGCCACCGAGTATCGCCACGCTTTTTCTTCGTATGCCAACGCCCAGGACAAGAAAGCAAGTGAGCAGGAGCAGGCCGAACAGCGTCTCGGTCAACAGGTAGCTGCACATCGACACAAGGTGCGGGCTGAGGGCCACGAGCGCCGCGGCGGCCAGGGCGGCCCATCGTGGAAGAAAGG
This sequence comes from Phycisphaerae bacterium, assembly GCA_963577635.1. Lineage (GTDB taxonomy): Bacteria > Planctomycetota > Phycisphaerae > Phycisphaerales > Phycisphaeraceae > CAUZBA01. Next base: position 1,102 of record CAUZBA010000203.1, on the reverse strand, counting down.
TCCGTCCGAGCAGAAACGTCGCGGGGACCATCAGGGCACCGATGACGGCCTGCGCGTACCGGACGATCTCGTAATAGTTCTGCTCGCCACCGATCCAGAGAGCCGCAGCGATCAGGAGGGGATAACCCGGGGAGCGGTTCGAATCGGGAACTGGATGTTCCTCGGGGGAAGTGGGCGAAAACGTTCGGTGCCGCCACAGATTCCAACCGTAGTGATAGTATTGGCGTGCGTCGGCGCGTATCGGCCTGTCGATCTTCGTCTGCTGCAGATAGGCAACCCGCAACAGGAGAGCCGTCGCGGTAAGAACCAGTAGCAGACACACCACGGCCAGAACATGCCGCAGAGCCGGCGCTTCAGATGGCGCGACGGTTGTTTCTGCGACGGGTGTCACGGGTCACCATCATAAGTTGAACATTGATCATTCGCCAAGATAATCGACCGTTGGTCCTTTGCGAGCAATCGTGCCGCGGTCGCTGGTCGTGATGATTATGACGACCTGACCCCGCCACGATATCCTCGTTATCCGTGGTTGTTCGGATCCGTTGCGGTCAACGAGGCTGCCATGTCAATCAGTTCGAGTCATCGCGATGGGACACTCACGGGACCCGGATCCGTTCGCAGGATTCGCACGTTGCCGGCGTTGGTTTTCGCTCTGGTGACGCTGATCGCATTGATCGTGCGTCTGCACCATCTGGACCATGAAAGTCTTTTCATGGACGAACTGCTCCAAGTGTCCTTTTATGGCGACACGTTCGGTAACATCGTCGAGTACGCGGCGAGACAGCAGCAGACTCCTCTGGATTACTGGATCGGGAATTTCGTCTATCGGTCTTTTTCCAGGAGCGATTGGGCGGTCCGCCTGCCCGCCGCCCTGTTCGGGACCGGGTCGGTGCTCCTGATCATGCTGATCGTCAAGCGGAGTTGTGCCTGGGGCACGGCGGCGGCTGCCGGTGCCGTGATGGCGATGTTGCCATTTAACCTCTACTATTCGCAACAGGCCCGACCCTACGCGATCGCCGTCTTCTTTCTGCTCGCTGTGATTGCGGTGCTCGTTCTCGTGCGCGGCGGCCCGAGATTTCGCTGGTGGTTGTTGCCGGTTCTT
>CAUZBA010000202.1:0-6365 GCA_963577635.1 Phycisphaerae bacterium | reverse complement strand
ACCGCTCAGCAACCGGTGCGTGCCGATGATCACGTCGATCCGCCCCTCGGCCAGCTCCTTGAGGATCTTTCTCTGCTCGGCCTCCGTCTTGAAGCGGCTGATTGATTCGATGCGGAACGGGTATTCCGCGGTGCGTTCACGGAACGTTCGCTCGTGCTGCTCGGCCAGGACGGTGGTCGGGACCAGCACGGCTACCTGCTTGCCGAACTCCGACACCTTGAAGGCCCCCCGGATGGCGACCTCGGTCTTGCCGAAACCGACGTCGCCGCAGATCAGACGGTCCATCGGCTGCTCATCGGCCATGTCTTTCTTCATCTGGGCGATGGCGGCGACCTGGTCGTCGGTCTCCTGGTAGGGGAACTCGGCCTCGAACTCGTGCTGCCACGCGGTGTCCGCTGGAAATCGGACACCGGGCAGCGCCGCCCGGGCCGCCTGAATTCGCAGCAGTTCCGCGGCCATGTCCTTGACGGCTTCGGCGACCGACTGTTTCTGCCTCTGCCACCGCTTGCCACCCAGGACGCTCAGGGGCGGTTTGCCGTGAAAGCCGCCGATGTATTTCTGGATCAGGTTCACCTGCATGGCCGGAACGTGCAGCCGGGCGCCACGGGCGAACTCCAGCGTCAGGTACTCCTCGGTCTTTCCCTCGCGGGTCATCGTCTGCAGGCCGCGGAAGTGCGCGATGCCGTGTTCGACATGCACGACGTGATCGCCCGGGGCGATCTCCACGAACTTGTCGGTGGCGCCGGCCTTGGTTGGTTCGTTGACGAATCGACGGATGCGGCGGCGCGTTTCGTAACGGTGGAACAGTTCGTGATGGGGTATCAGGTGCAGCGTCGTGCCTTCTTCCCGCCAGATGAAGCCGCGAAAGAGATAGCCCAGTTCGACGCAGATGCTGCTGACCCCCTGCGGCAGGTGCTCCGCGATCAATTCATTCAGACGCGACTGCTCCCCCTCGTTCTGACAGAGGACGACCACTTCGCTTGGCTCGCCGTCGTCACTGGCCAGCGTCGCGAGGTCCGCCACGGCGGCGGAGGCGGACTGATCGAACGTGGGCAGAGGCCGGACCGGTATGCGGCAGGCGACGCTTTTCGGCTCAGTTGTGCTGTACTGGTTGACCTGCAGGTGCGACTGCGCCGTCAGATCACGGAACAGATTCGACGGTGGGTAAATACCGCGAGCATCGGTCAACCGTTCGTAATACCCGCGGGCCTGCTCAGCAAGCTCGAGCATCTCCTGGAGCACCACGATCGTCTCGGTCGGCATGAGGCGAAGCAGGCTGGTGGTGCCGTGCTCGTGGTCCGCGTCGAGCTGGAGCTGGCGGATCGAGATGCCCATGACCTGTGCGCTCTCGATGGCTTCGCCCGATCCCATCGTGTCCGTGTTGATTCGGCTGATCGTTTCGACCTGGTCCCCGAAGTAGTCGATGCGGATCGCAGCGGTGCGGTCGTCAGCCGGCGTGTAGATGTCGACGATGCCGCCGCGTATCGCGAAGTCCCCCGGCTGCTCGATCACGTCGCATCTCTGGTACCCGGCGCGGTCCAGCCAGTCGAGAAGATGGCCCGGCGCCAGGGTCTGACCCCGTTCAATCGACAGTGACCAGCGCTGCAACGCTGCCGGTTCGGGGACCGGCTGCATCAACGCCTGTACCGGCGCCACCAGCACCGCGGGTTCGGACTGACACAGCGTGCCCTTATCGATGGCACGAACGATCGCGAGCCTTTCGGCAAGCAGTTCCAGGCTGACGCTGCTCTCGCCCGGGAGCACCTCCAGGGCACCGAATCTTCTGGCCTGCAATCGGTGCCCGGCCGCGGCAAGAATCTCCAGGTCTTCCAACGCCTCATCGGCATCGTCGAGATGCGCCACCACCAGCAGGACGGGTTTTGCCATCTTCAGCGCGACGGCCCCGGCGAGAAGGGACGTGCTGGATCCCTGTGCGCCCTCGGCCACCACACGCGGTGTTGAACCGAGCGATGCGCAAAGGTGGTGGACGGTCGGCGACTCGGTGATGCGTCGCAACCAGAGGTACGGCGTGGGGTTCATGGCTAGTCGGGATCATTCATGAATGATCCGGGCTAAGGTGACTTGCTCATCTTCTTGCGGCGGTGCGCCGGCTGGGCCACGTTCAGCGTCACCGGCACGACGTACTCGTCCGCCTGCGGCGATTCGGGCTGGGGCGCGTCGATCGGGGGTACGTCTTCGAGCACACGGACCATGGCGATCTCGTCGCACGATTGATTCTTCAGACAGCGCACGCACTCGCTCCAGACCTTCAGCGGCAGTTGCTCCCGGTCGACGACCTGGAAACCGAACTTTCTGAAAAAGTCGTGCTCGTAGGTGAGACAGAAAATCTTGGCCAGACCGAGTTGACGTGCCTCTTCCAGGCAGGCTTCGACAAGCCGACGTCCCAGACCGCGGCCGCGGGCCTCGGGCGCCACCGCCAGGGAATAGACCTCGGCCATCTGCGCCCAGACGATGCTCAGCCCGCACGTACCGACGACGCTCGCGGCGTCAGCCGCCACGTGAAAGTCACGCGCGTGTTCGTAAAGGTAGGCATGCGACCGGTGCAGCATCAGGCCGTACTCGGCGCAGCTGTTGATGATCGCACCCAGGTCGGGCACGTCGTTGATCGCGGCCTTCCTGATTTCGGGTGCGGATTGATTGACGTCCTGCGCTGCCATGGAGATAGTTTAAGGCATGGGCACAAAGGCACGGGGGCAGCGCCAGCGCCGGGTCGGCGCGCCGCCGCAAGGCGCTACCACACGTAGTCGATGTTGGAACTCAACTCTGCCACAGTTGGGGCTCGGGCCGGTGGGTTTCTTGGCTTTAGCTGATACAGATCGGTGACAAGATTGTGTTCCAAGAGCTTCGGTGAATGGAAGAACTCGTCAAATTCAGCTAGAGAACAGCCCAGCGTCTGCAGCAACTCGCCACTGCCCCCGGCATTGGACCTCCTGACGACGACGTAAAGCTGAGGATAGCGAATGAGCTGTCCGAGACCCACTTCGAGATCGTAAGGGTGAACCAAGGTGGGTGACAGGCCCGCCATCATCAGGTAGAAACGGGTCGTCTCAACGAAGCCGGAACCTTCACGAGCAACCAATACGTCACCCCTATTCAACTTTGACCTCAACTGCTCGGCGACGGTGGGCGCATCAGCGAAGAAACCTTCGCCACAGCAGTTGGTTCCCAGAAATCCAGGATAGCCCGTTTGCTTCGACGAGAAGCGCAGTCGACTGTAGGACCAGCCTCCAGAGATCAGCGTGACAATAATGATCCAGACAAGAGTATGCGTCGACTTCTGGTTGAAGCGGAGCATTCCAAAAACGCAGCTCAGGCCAAAGGAGCACAATCCTGCGAATATGGGGAACAGAAAGTTGAATATTCTTGGAGGTGGTACGCTCTGCTGAACGATCATCAGCGGCAATGTGCCAGCGAGCATGGCAATCAGGATCAGCAGGACCAGTCCCCGCTTGTGTAGGGGGAAAACGGCCGCAACAAAGCCCAGGACGAGAAGTCCGACGAACTCATAGTGCAAATAACCCGTCCAGCACCAGCGGATGGTCCGCAATGCCCCAAGGAGCTTCTCCGGGAAGTCCGCCCACGGGATTCGAAAGAGGTTAAGGGTGCTCGGCAAGCCAGTTCGCATGATGGGCAAGAGATAAAGAAGCAGCGCACCGGCACCGATCGCGACCATCGCCGGCCCAAGATGGATGAGCGTACGCAGGTGCTGGCCCCTCGCGGCTGTGATGAACATCCAGACCGCGACGAAGGCGAGACCGTAGAGCATGGTTGGGACCGTATGGAGCCCGAATGCGAATACGGCGATGAAAACAGCCCATCCAGTGATCGTTGATCGCTCTCGAAGATAACTTGCGACATTGAAGCCCGCGAGAAAGAACAAGGTCTGCAGCGTGTACCCTCTGGCCTGAGTCGAATACTCGACGATTGGCGGGCCCACGGCGACGAGTCCCGCAGCCAGTAGCGCTGTGTTGGCGTTGAAGAGTCGCTTCATGAGCCAATAAGTCAATGGGATGATCAGAAGGCCCGCCACAAAAGCCGGCAGACGCAGCGCTACCGGGCTGACACCGAAGATTTTTGTGCTGAGATAGGAGAGCAAGGTGTGGAAGATATGATTGTTGGACGTCGAGTAGTCCGAGAGCACATCGAGCAGCGAACGGGATGCGAAGAGAACAAACGTCGTTGACTCGTCGAAACTCATTGGGTTGAGAAACACCCCCAGTCGCATGGCGAAACCCAATACGAGAAGGGCAAGGACCCCGATCACTTCCCATCGATAACCGGAGCCATAGAACCGTTCGACATCGGTCTGGATTTGCTGCCTGAATGCCCGTACGTCCTTGCCGAGATTCGACGCATATCGCAACACCCGGTCGAAGTTGGCCACGATCAGGGCGGCTGCCAACAGGCAAACGGCGCCGCAAACACCACAACACGTTTTCACAAAGCGCGCCAACCACGGATTCGCTGGTCGGACGGTACGATCGAGATCGATCAGGACCAGGCGATCCTGGAGCCAGGTGTTCGGTATCAGAAGAAACGTGGCTGCCCCGAGTACGATCAGGACGAGAATCGTAAGCACACCCAGGACTACGAACCGGTCGCTAACCCTCATGGCAAGAATCGCTGTTAACGTACAGAGCGTTTTACTGGCTTCGTGAGTCCATCTGGGAAATCCGGGTGAGATGGTCCAGCAATCGCCGTTCGTCCCAGATCTCGATGTCCAGCGATTGAGCTTTCTTCTGTTTCGATCCGGCGTTGGCGCCGACGATGACCAGATCCGTGCGGGCCGAAACACTCGCGGCCACTTTCGCTCCAAGCGTTTCTAGCCTTCGGGAGAGTTCATCACGTGTGAACTGTTCGAGCGTTCCTGTCAGAACGACGGTCTTGCCCGAGAAGACGGTGTGATCGGCGGTTTGTCTTGCGGCGTATTCGCGGCTGGTCAGATCGAGTTGTGCCTTTCGCAGGGCCGCGATGGTCGCCCGGCCGGCGTCGCTGTGCAGATAGGCGTACAGCGATTCAGCGATGACGATCCCAAAGTCGAACGATCTGCCGGCCGTTTCCCGAAAGGTCGTGAAACGATCTTCCCCAAGCGATTCGCGAAGCACGTCGATATCGATGCCGTGCCCCGGGTCGATCACGACATCGTACGCCCGAAGCAGCAGCAGCACGTTCTTCGCGAACTGCTTGTGCCCTCTTTGCGTCGCCAGCCAGTCCGGGTTCACCTCGGTGATCACCCGGCGCGGCTTGAGCCGTGACTCAAGACACTTTCGTGTCGATTTCTCAACGTCGCACCCGAGCGATTCGAGCATCGCGGCGCGAAACGCGTCCCAGCCTTCGCGCGTGGCCAAAGCCAGTTGGATCGCCGTGGCCGAGCAGATCTGATCGAGGTCGGCATAGCGTGCGCAGATCTCACGGGCCATCGCATCTCCAACGTGGCGAATCCCGAGCGCCGCGAGCAGGCGTGCCAGGCCGCGACCACGTGATTCGGCGACGGAACCGACGACCCGGGAGGCGTACCGTTCACCCATGCGTTGCTGGACGACTTTGTCTTTGTGCTTGACGTCCCGGGTCAACGGTGCCAGGTCCGCTTCGGTAAGGCGATAGATGTCGGAAAAATGCAGTACAAGCTTCGCATCGATGAGCTGGTCGACGACCTTCTCTCCCAGCCCGTCGATATCCATCTGGCCGCGCCCGCAAAAATGGATCAACTTCTCGCGAAACTGAGCCGGACATTCCGGATTAACGCAGCGGTGGGCGACGGCGTCCTGCTCCTGAATGACCGGGCCGCCGCAACTCGGGCACGAGACGGGAATCTCGATCGGCCGCGCATCGGCGGGGCGAGCGTCGTCGCAAACTCGAACGACCTGGGGAATGATCTCGCCGGCCTTCTCGACGACGACGGTGTCCCCGATTCGGATGTCCTTGCGCCGGATCTCATTCAGGTTGTGCAGGGATGCGTGCTGTACGGTGGTGCCGGCAACGAACACCGGTCCCATCGTCGCCCGCGGCGTGAGCTTGCCGGTTTTGCCGACCTGCCAGTCCACCTGGAGCAGGACGCTCGTGGCCTGCTCCGCCGCGTACTTGTAGGCGATGCACCATCGCGGGCTCTTGGATGTGTGGCCCAGGCGCTCCTGGAAATCGCGGCGATCCACTTTGACCACGATGCCGTCGGTGCCGTAGGGCAGGTCGTCCCGACCGGTGTTGAACGCCTCGATGAACTCCCAGACTTCCTGGATCGACCGGCACCGCTGCGACAGCGGGTTGGTCGGCAGGCCAAGGGCGTGGATCGTCTTGAACAGCGCCGTGTGCGTCGCGAACGTGTCCGGTTCGATCTGGCCGTGCCC
>CAUZBA010000201.1:0-6383 GCA_963577635.1 Phycisphaerae bacterium | reverse complement strand
GTCGACGGAACCCTTACCCAGTGAATGACATTTTGCGCATTCGGATGGCCGTCGCAATGCGACACGAAGCTGGCCGGCGGCCGATCCGTCAAACAGAACCTAGGAGGCCGGTCCCAGAGGTAAGGTTCGCTCCAAATGCCGAACCACCTCGGGCACCACATCCAGTGCCCGATCAATCTGTTCGTCGCCGGTGTCGCGGCTCAAGGAAAATCGTGTCGATCCGTGCGCCACGGCTTCGGGTATGCCCATGGCCAGAAGCACGGGTGACGGATCCAGCGACCCGCTCGAGCAGGCGGAGCCGGCCGAAGCGCAGACTCCCTTCTCGCTGAGAGCGAGCAGGACGGCCTCCGCTTCGATGCCTGTGAATCCCAGGTTGGAGGTATTCCAGAGTCGTTTTGCGCCGCTGGCGTGGACCACGGTACCGGGCAACGCCGTCGAAATGCCGCGTTCGAGGCGATTTCTCAGCGCCGTCTGACGCTCGACGGCCCTTGCGTCGCCGAGGAACCGGATCGCCAGATCGGCGGCGACACCCAGTCCGACGATCGAGGGGACGTTTTCCGTGCCGCCGCGACGGTCGTGTTCCTGGTGGCCGCCGAGCGTCTGTCGTCGCAGGCGCGTGCCCGGCTTGACGTATAGCGAGCCCACGCCCTTGGGGCCGTGGAACTTGTGGCCGGACAGGCTCAGAAGGTCGACGCCACTGGCCACCGCGTCCACGACCACCTTGCCCACTGCCTGGGTCGCATCGGTGTGAAAGACGACACGGCACTCGCCGCACGCTTCGGTGTGCCTGCGACAGGCGGCGACGAGATCGCCGATGGGTTGAATGACGCCGGTTTCGTTGTTGGCCCACTGGATCGACACCAGGGCCAGCCTTCCGTTGCAGGCGCCGCTCTCCAGAGCTGCGACGAGGTCCTTCGGATCGACAAGCCCGTTGCCATCGACGGGCAGCGTGACGACGCGCCCGCCGCGTTGACCGAGATGTTCGATCGGCTCACCGATTGAGGGGTGTTCGACGTCCGTGGAAATCACAAGTGGTCGAGGCGACGCGCCGGCTTTCTCGAGGGATGCCTTCAGGACGCCACTCAGTGCCAGGTTGTTCGCCTCGGTGCCCCCGGAGGTGAACACCACCTGCCGATCGCGGACGCCGATCAACCGTGCCACCGAGGCTCGGGCCAGCTCGACCTTCGACCGCGCCGCCTGCCCGAGTCGATGCCCGCTCGACGGATTTCCCCACCACTCGTTGAGCACGTCGGTCATCGCCGCCACCACCTGCGGCGCCGGCTGCGTCGTGGCGTTGTTGTCCAGATAGACCGTCTGCATGGGAGAATTGTAGGGGATTAGCGACGGAGCGACGAAGCGACGAAGGGGAGTGGGGCGCCCTCCGAATTATGGCGTACCGTCCGCTCTGCGCGAATCATCACAGGCGCCCGAAATGACGCGAACAGTCGCGAATGTACATTGACGATCCGCCATCGCCACCCCTTGGTCGCTCCGTCGCTCCGTCGCTTTCCCCTTATACTTCCCCCATGCTCGGGCCTCAGTTGCGCACAGACATCGTGGACGTCTATGTATTCCGCCGAACGATCGCCGATGGGCAATTCGCTGCGGTGGAATTTCTGCAGCTGCACCGAGTCGGCGGCGCGATGTCCGGGACGTGGCAGCCGGTCATGGGCCATGTCGAATCGGGAGAGACGGCGCACGCGGCGGCGATGCGCGAGCTGGCAGAAGAGACCGGTCTGCGACCGGATCGCGGCCTCGTGGCGCTGTGGCAACTCGAGACGGTGAACACGTACTTTCTGGCCGCGCAGGACAATATCATGCTCAGCGCGGGTTTCGCCGCGGAGACGATCGAGGGCGCCGAGCTGCGCCTCGACGAGGCGCACGATGGCCACCGCTGGATTCGCCGTGACATGGCAGATCGGGAGTTCCTCTGGCCGGGCCAGCGAGCCGCGATCAAGCACATCGTCAGTGACATTCTTCCGGTCGAGTCGCCGATGGCGCGCCACCTGCGACTCGAGATCGGGGGCGAATAAATGGACCACTTCTGCTACCAGGACGGAAAGCTCTATTGCGACGGCGTCGACCTCAACGATCTCGCTGGCCGCGTGGGAACACCCGCCTACGTCTACTCACGGCGGACATTGATCGGGCATTACGATCGCATCGCCGATGCGTTTGCCGATCTGGAACCGACGATCTGCTTCTCCATCAAGAGTTGCGGCAATGTCCATATATGCAGGCTGCTCGCCGAACGTGGGGCCGGGATGGATGTGGTCAGCGGCGGTGAACTGTACCGGGCCCAGCTCGCAGGCGCGGCGATGGACAAAGTCGTTTACGCGGGCGTGGGCAAGACCGATCAGGAGATCCGCTATGCCCTGGAGGCCGGTATCGCCTACTTCAACATCGAATCGGAGGCGGAGTTCGAGAACATCGCCACGATCGCGAAGAACATGGGAACCGCAGCATCTGCGACGCTGCGCGTCAATCCCGACGTGGCCGACGCCAGAACGCATGCCAAGACCAGCACGGGCAAGATGGGCGACAAGTTCGGCGTGGACATCGATCTCGCGGAGCGGTTTTTCAAGAAATACGGAACCAATCCGCATCTGAGCTTGAACTCCGTGCACGTGCACATTGGCTCGCCGATTTACAGCGCTGAGCCATACGTGAAGGCGATCGACAAGGTGCTCGATCTGATCGGCCGTCTCGGCGACAAGGGAATCCGGATCGCCGCGATCAACATCGGTGGTGGTTATGCCGCCGACTACGAAACCGGCAAGTCTCCGCTGGCCACCGACTACGCGGCCGGGATCGTGCCTCGCCTCAAGCCATTCCACGACGCGGGGGGCAGGGTGTTTCTCGAGCCGGGGCGCACCATCACTGCCAACGCCGGTGTGCTCCTGACACGCGTGCAGTATGTGAAGATAGGAGGGCTAACCAAACACATCATCGTCGACAGCGGCTTCAACCACCTGCTCCGCGTGGCGATGTACGGCGCGTTTCACTTCATCTGGCCGACCGACGTTGTGCCGCAGCACGAACCCACGGTTCGCAGCGCCGAAATGCAGATGCCGGGACTCGAGGCGTGTGATGTGGTGGGGCCGATCTGCGAAAGCGGCGACATCTTGGCCAGGAACCGGATGCTGCCGCAGGTGGCGCGCGGCGATCTGCTCTGCGTGTTCAGCGCTGGCGCCTACGGCATGGTCATGGCCAGCAACTACAATGCGATGCCGCGGCCGCCCGAAGTGCTTGTGGATGGCGATCGCGCGATGATCATTCGCAAGCGTGAGACCTATGAGGACCTCGTGGCCCTGGAGCGCGAGTCGGCGCCGGTGTGAGGAGCGTTTCGCGACATGAGCACCGAACGTGTCGTCTCCGGCCAGGCCATTGACCCCGCTGAAGAGCAGTTCGTCCAGTCGCTGCGCCCGGCGCACATGGATGACTACGTGGGTCAACCGAGGCTCGTGCAGAAGCTGCGGATCACCATCGAGGCCGCCAAGTCGCGCCGCGAGCCGATGGAACACGTGCTGCTGCACGGCCCCCCGGGGCTCGGCAAGACGACTCTGGCGCACATCATCGCCAACGAGATGGGCACGCACGTGACGGTCACCGCCGGCCCGGCCCTGGCGCGGCCGACTGATCTGGTGGGGACGTTAACTCGACTCCAGCACGGTGACGTCCTGTTCATCGATGAGATTCACCGTCTCGCTCCCGTGGTCGAAGAGTACATCTATCCGGCCATGGAGGATTTCAAGATCGAAGTGACTGTCGACAGCGGGATGCATGCCCGGTCGATCACGCTGCCCGTCAAACCCTTCAGCCTCATCGGTGCCACGACCCGGGCCGGACTGTTGACCGCACCGATGCGGGCGCGCTTCGGAATCACCCACAACTTCGATTTCTACAGCGAGGCCGATCTGCTCAGCGTCCTTCGGCGCAGCGGCGGGCTGCTGCAGCTACCGGGCCTGGACGAAACGGCGTCGCCGGATTCGGAGTCGGCCGTCGAGGCGCTTACGATCATCGCCCACCGGTCCCGTGGGACGCCGCGCATTGCCAACCGGCTGCTGCGTCGGGTGCGCGACTTCACGCAGGTGAAGTCCGACGGGCGCCTGACGCCGCAGATCGTGGACGATGCGTTGCAACTCGAGGGTGTCGACGACCTGGGCCTCGATGAGCTGGACCGCAAGTACCTGAACGTGATCGGGACCGTGTACGAAGGGGGGCCGGTCGGACTCGAGGCGATCGCCGCCACGCTCGGAGAAGATTCCGGCACGCTCGAAGACGTCGTCGAGCCTTACCTGCTGCAGGTCGGATTTCTGGCACGCACCCGCAAGGGACGCCAATTGACCGGACGCGGCAGCGAGCATCTCGGGTTCGACCTGCCGCGAGCCGTGGACCAGCGCGAGCTGTTCAACGGTGAGCAGGGGGGCTAGCAGGACGCTGCAAAACCCTGGATTCTGGCGTTCGCCCAAGAATCTCCAATTTGAAACTACCGCTCTCGCTTCGCAGATCGAGTCCAAACGCGTTGAAGGCGAAACTTTTTAAAATCTCAGGTACACGTTTTTTTTCGCCGACCGAGTTTTGCAGCGTCCTGCTAGAGCGTTTTCCATCCACTCGTAGCGTTTTGAGTGTCGGCGAAGCAAGTCTGGCGCGAAGAGCGAAGCAGGCGACCCCGCTGCGGGTCGTCGATGCCGCACGACAAAGCCAGGCGCAGCTGCAGCCAGCTCAGCACGCTACGAGTGGATGGAAACCGTTTTAAGCCGTCTCGCCAAACACCAACAGAAGAACCACGTACAGCACATACAATCCTACCAGCGGCCAGCCGAACCACCGCGCGAATGAGCCGCGGCGCGCCGCGACAAAGATGTAGACCAGGAACAGCAGCATCATCGCGATCATCGCGGGGATGTGGATCACGAGAAATATTTCGGGCAGCTTGGCCAGCGGTTCGATGATCGGCAGCGGCATAGCCGCCGCCGAGGCGCCGATGACGAACAGGACGTTGAGAATATCGGCGCCGATGACATTGCCGACCAGCAGTTCTTTGTGGCCCCGGAATATCGCGGTCATGCCCACGACCAGTTCGGGAAGCGATGTTCCGATGGCCACGATGGTGCCGGCAATGACCGCCTGAGAGATCCCCCAATCGACGGCGAGTTGCGTGACCGAGCCGATCAGAATCCGGCTTGACAGGATGATCAGGACCAGGCCGCAGATGGCCATGACGGCCAACAGCTTCAGCGGCCGAGATCTGAGCTCCTCATCACGAACGACGGCGGTCACGGCATCTTCGACGGTGGCGTCCTCGGTGACCGCGGTCACGAAGGGCTCCCCGTGCGGGTGTTTGCGACTCCATTTCACCGAGACGTAGAGATACGCCGCCAGGAGCGCCAGCAGGAGGATGCCGACCCAACGGCCGAGCTCCGCGGCGTCACCCTTGATCAGCCACGAGCCGTAGCACAGAGCCGCCAGAAGAAAACCGGTCGCGATCTTGATCCAGCCCTGCCGCATGAGGACGAATCGGTCGGCCGGAAGCGTGGTGATGATGCACCCGAGGCCGAAGATCAGACCGGTGTCGGCGACGATCGAGCCGACGGCATTGCCCAGGGCAAGACCCGCGTTGCCCTCCCACGCGGCCATCACCGAGACGGCGGTTTCGGGTGTGGTCGTCCCCAGCGAAACGATGGTGGCGCCGACGATCACCTTGGACATGCCCATGCGGAACGCGATGCCGGCGGCGCCTTCGACGAGCAGGTCCGCAGCCTTGACCAGGACCGCAGTGGCGACGGCAACGATCAGCACAAGCGTGAACTGGTTCAAGCCGTAAAACAGAGATTGCGGGATGAGTCTGTCCACGGTGAGAAAATTCTATATGAAGAAAGGCACGAAGGCACAAAGGGTTTTCATTCGGGCGCCGGTCCGTTTCAACGTTTCTCTCTGCGATCTCGGTTGTTCTGCCGCATTTCGTAAAGGAAAGGCATTCGAACGCACGCGTTCCCGTCGCGACGGGAGTCGCGACGTCCCCCCTTCGTGCCTCCGTGCCTTCGTGCCTTCGTGCCTTGTTCTAAAACTCTATGATTCTCGTTGAAAACGCAATCTTATACGCATCTCGATTAGTTCTCATGCACAATCCAATTGGTCTTGCATAGAGATCGGAATCGATCCTCGTCGAGTTGGTTTCATGCGTGAGTGCTCGTGTTGAAAAGATCGTCATAGTCTTCATAGACGCGGTTACTCAGGCAGTGACTCTTCAGGTAGGCCCACACACGTTCCACCGGATTCAGTTCCGATGAATACGCCGGCAAGTGCAGAAGCGTAATGTTTTTAGGAACATCCAACCCTTTGGACATGTGCCAACCGGCTTGATCCAGAACCAGTACGAC
>CAUZBA010000200.1:0-6418 GCA_963577635.1 Phycisphaerae bacterium | reverse complement strand
GGCTGCGCCCCTCCCTCTGGATCTGCCGGCCCAATCAACCCCGATTCTCTCACACAAACTGGTACAGAAATCCTGAGAGGGTCAGCCCAATTGGGTTGTTTAGCGGCCTGCTAGTGCAGAATCAACGGCATCACCTTGTAGGGGCCGAGTTCTGAGCCGCCGGCACGCACGATGGCGCCGACGGCCATCCATAGCCCGGCCATCGATACCTCGCCGACGATCAGGCCGATGAACACCGGGCGCAAACGGTGGTACGCCGCCACGCCTCCGAGGCGCATCGCCGTCGACTTGCACGCCCATCCGATGAATATGGAGAGCCACATCGTCATCATGGCTTCGCTCGTGGCCAGGCACAGTGCGATCGGTACCAGAGGCCAGCCCGCCCAGCGCATCCGAGCGGCGGCCAGGGCAACGACCATGGCGGCGCCGACGGCCATGTGGAACGGATTCTCGCCCGGCCGCAGTGGTTTGTCGGCGTACTCGGCGGCGTTTCGAGGGATGTCGGGGATCACCCTCATCGAGACGAAGGCGTCGGTGCGCACGGCGCCGCGCTGATAGTAGATGTGAATCAGGCATGCGCCGCTCACGATCGCTCCGAGAACGAGCACGACCAGGACCAGGGCGAAGAATGGCCGCCAGCGGCGCGCGGCCAGTGGCCCGGCCATTCGCTGCACGTTGAAGGCGAACGGCATGATGTTTTCCTTGCTGGTGAAGACGGGGCTGATCGTGGTCACCGCGATCGCCTGGGATTGGGGGCCCAGAAGCTTCTGAAATGGAATCGTGAAGAAGTTCTGGGCCCACCAGCGCTGCACGACGGCAAACATCCCCGTCTCTGCGACGATCCGCGAGATGACCAGCCAGGTCAGAACAAGGATGAACACTTCCAGTGCCGCCACCTAGAGCGCCTGGCCGATCACGCACAGCCACGCGACGCAGACCCCGAGACAAAGAACCAGGCCGATCACGGCGAAACGCATCATCCCCGGCGGGTCCTCCAGATCCGGCGGCGCGTTACCGACCGCCGCCCGAACACATCGCCAGAGGTGCCGCCGGGCCACAAAGAGCACGAAGATGCCCATCGCCATGTAGGCGCCGTAATTCTGGCTGCGCATCGCTTCCCACGGATCGACACCGCGGTGTTGCATCAGGGCCAGGACCACCGTGTACCCCAGACACATCGTCCAGAGGCTGACCGAAACCTCGCGGGCCATGAGAAAGGTGATGCCCACCATCGTGAAGATGACCTGGGATCTCTTGACCCACCAGCCGAAATGAACCCAGACGTCTTCCGTGAATATTTCCGCGAGGTTGTATTGAAGGGGAACGGCCGGCACCTTCGGGAAGTAGGCGTTCAGACCGTTGATCGAGTGAATCAGGCCGACCAGCAACACCGCCATCCAGAGGCGGCGGTCGCCAAGCAGGCGATTCAGTCGCCGGCCCGGCGGCGGATCGTCAACCAGTTCCAGCATGACCGTGGCCAGCGGGAACTGAAGTCTCTCGTTTCGGATCCACTGCGGTGCCAACAGCACGCTCAGTAGGCAGCAGCCGACGAACAGAGGCAGATAGAACGATCCCCACGCGACGCACGGGATCAGCCACTGCAGCCACGGAACCTTTACCGATTCGCCAAGTTCCGCGCCGACGGCAAAGGTGGTGACGACCGCGTGGTTGGCGGGGTCGGTCGAGGGGAACAGCCACGAGGGAAGCCGCGTCAGGAATTCCTGAAACTCCGGATGGCGGGGTATCAGGTAGACGGGCATGACCAGCATGGGAATCAGCTGCCGCATCAGGCCCGACGACGGCAGCGCCGCGACGATCAACCACAACGACCAGATCAGGATTAGCTCGCCGCTGCGCAGCACCGCGCCGGGCTTCATCCAACCCAGGATGGGATTGACCGCCAGCACCAGCAGCAGCACGAGCGCCGTCACGCCCACCGGGAAGTGGCTGCCAATAAAGGGCGTGTTGTTCAGGACGTAATCGTTGTAGGGCGTAAAGGCGGCGATAAAGATCGCGCCCAGGATGCCGATGACCACGGCCCGCCACGTGATCCTGTGTTGTTCGCAAAGTACCGGTGCCGGCTCGGGTGTCGCCGTCATGGGGAGGTGGTGAAACCGGTATGCGTGTCGCGTCTCGCTGTTTGACGAAGAACGCTCACCCCAACGTCACGACACAAGGACCGCAGTCGTTCGTTGTGCCTAGATCGCTCTGAATTCGTCCAGGCCGCGACGCGTGCGGTCGGCCATGTCGTCGAGCACGTCGTCGCCCATGTCCGACCACCAGGGGAAGCTGACCATGCCGGCGTAGAAGCGGTCGGTTTCGGGCACGTCGGCTTCACCGAAACCGTGGCTGCGGAACAGCTCGCTGTGGTACAGCGGCCAGTACTGCACGATCACCTTGAGGCGGTACTTATCACGCAGGAGCTTGAAAAGCTCGTCGCGGTCGTGGCCGGTGGACTGCGCGTCGTATTGTGACACCATCAGGTGATAGGCGTGCTCGCAATGATCGGGCACGTTCTGAAACTCGATCTCCTTGTAGTCGCTCAAGGCGCCAATAAAGCGCTGCGCCTGGCGCCTCCTCTGATCGTTGATCGTGTCCAGTCGTTGAAGCAACAGTCGCCCGACCACGATCGCCGGCACGTTCATGCAGAAGTTCACCGGCCAGCCGCCGGGGTACGGTTCGACGAGGTTGTTGCCCGCGGGAATCCAGTCTTTCTCGCGCTGCCCCTCGAAGGGCCAGTTGCCCATCCATCGCATACGCCGTGCCTCGAGGGCGTGCCGGGCATCGCGCACGGTCAGCATGCCGCCCTCGCCGAGCGTCGTAATGTTCTTGGCCGTGTGAAAGCTGAAGCAGCCGAAGTCGCCGATCGATCCCACACGACGGCCCCTGTACTTGGCGCCGGGCGCCTGGGCGCAGTCTTCCACGACGAGCAGCCCGTGCTTTTTGGCCAGAGCCATGATCGGATCCATTTCGACCGGCAGGCCGTAGAGGTGGACGGCCACGATGACTTTCGTTTTCGGCGTGATGAGCGATTCGACCGACGCGGCGCTAAGAAGGTGTGTGCCCTGTTCGATATCGGCCCACTTGATCGTCGCTCCCGTGCGCCCGAACGGCACCGCCGACGAAACGAACGTGTGCGCCGGCAGGATCACTTCGTCGCCGGGCCCCACGCGCGTCAGCAGGGCCGTAAGTTCCAGGGCCGACGAGCCGCTGTTGACGGCCACCGAGGCGGCGCAACCGCAATGCTCGGTGAACTCGCTCTCGAACGCGTCGTTTTCCGGTCCGCCGGTGCCGCCGATGCCCAGGCTGTTGCCACTGCGCACGGCAGCGACCATGGCCTCGATTTCTTCTTCGTTCAGCGGGGTCGCAACGGGGGGCCCCTGGATCATCTGCAAGGCATCGGCCTTAAGCTCCGGCATGAGGATTCTCCTGAGTGGCGACCGTCTACAACTCAAAGGGTTCGTGCGTTCGAATGACGAAAAACTTGCGCACGGTACGGTCGACGTGCCAATGCGTCTTGAGGCCGTTGGGGAAGTGAGCGGTGTCGCCGGGGCCGAGCGTGTGGCGCGTGCCGTCGTTGGTGATGACGGTGACGGCACCTTCCAGGACGTGGAAGAATTCGTCCCAGGTGTAGGTCCAGCGGAACGCGCCGGGCTCGCACGTCCAGATTCCCGCGGTCACCTTCTTGTCGGCCGTCTGCATCAGGACGGTACCGCGCGCGATCGGGTTGCCGTCGGTAATCAGGTCGGCGTCAATGGGCATCGGCGGCAGTTCGCCCGCGGGCGCCGACGCGGTCAGCAGCTCGATCGTCTCTGATTGATCCATCATGAAGCTCCAGGATCGCTGTGGCTTGCCCGCACCGCTGGGATGCGACCAAACCCGTGCAATCGTAGCCACGACACCTGCCGTGTCAAACCGTGTCACCGTCAAGGTTTGTGTCTGGAGAATTGTCGTCGCAGGTGGCGGCATCCTCAGGCGCGACCACGCCGATCAGACCGCGCTTCATCAGCATCTGGATAAACGACGTGACGCTGACCTCGGCCTCGCGCACATTGACCTGGTGGTCGGCCGCGAAACGGCGGATGAGCTGCTCCACCGTCGGAGACGCGGCGGACTTCTCCCACACATAGCGGCCCAGGTCGTCGAGTTCGAAACGTCTGAGCACCGGAATATCGGGGCTCTGTCCGAGCAAGCGAGTCCACCGCGCCGGTTTGAGTGACAGGATCAGCACCAGACGCCCGTTGTTGCGAGCGTCTTCGACCACGCCGTCGTTGCGGACGATCTTCGATGCCAGGGACTTCGATCGACTGAGGCTCGGCGGCTGCGGTTTGCTGCGAAACCACATGGGGGAAGTTTAGAGCAGATTAAGTTTATATGTAGCGTCCGGAGCTGGCTGCAGCTGCACCTGGCTTTGTTCCGCCCGTACTGGCGGACTTCGCCGACGCTCAAAACGCTACATCCAAACTTAACCCGCTCTAATCTCCGCTGACCACGTTCCAGCTTTCGCAGAGCGTCGCAAAAACTGCGTCCATTCTGCGCTGCCGGCCTAGAACGGTCAGGACGACCAGTTGGTCGGCGTCGGTCACGTCCCAGGCTATGGATCGACCCGCAGTGCGGAGGAATGTCGGACAGAGGGGGCCAATCAATCGCGGCCGGCGGTACAGGGCGCATCCATCGCGGGGCGCCGCGGGACCCTGCTTCCATGCGACGCGGCGGTTCTGCGACTCCAGGTGTTGCTCCAGCCACTCGGCCACGGCGCGATCACCCAGTGTGCGCCGTGCCATGGCGATGCGCTGCCAGTGGATCCGCAGGCCGCGGCATCGGAAGGTCATCTCCAGATGGCCGGGCCGCATCCGCCACTGGTTCAACTGCGATCGTTCCGGAACGCGGAACCCGAATCCGTAGAGCCCCCAGGATTGCGGTTGGCCCGGCTCCAATTCGCGCAGTGATCCGAAAATACGATCGACCATGCTCGTTTCGTCGTCGCCGGCGCCCAGCACGATTCGGATCAGGATGAACCTGCGCGATATTACGGATCGCACCAGCGCATGAATGCTGCCGCCGCGGTCCTCGAGGCGCGCGACCTTGACGTCCACCCATCCGCCGTCGCGGAGCCGCGCCGTCAGGGCGGGTCGGTCGTCGAGCCGATCGGAGCCCGGCTTCAGGCCCAACTGCCGCTTGAGATATCTCTTCCACGCGCGGTCCGCCCGGTGCCGGCGGCCGGCGGCGCGCCAGTCGACCTGCATCGTGACGCTGTGCAGATCTCCAAGGCTCATCGCGCCGCGTGCCCGATTGCCTCGGACGTCGATCGGATTCCATTCCCGCGGCACGCTGAATCCGAACCCCTGCCAGGCGATGTAGGTCCAGGCGCTCGCGCCGCTGGTCGTCGGAGCGGAATTAGACAGGATCACAGGATCGACGGGATCAACAGGATTGCTGGGGATGTGTTCGGATTGAGTCGCAGAGAAAGTCATCACGAATCGCCCACTCCGAATCACAATCTCGATCCGATCCTGTAAATCCGGTCGATCCCGTGATCCTGTCAACTCCCCTCCCCGTTCGGCGTCTTCAGTCAATCGTCGCCTGGTGAATGTCCAGCTCCTCGCGCCGTTTGACGCGGTCGATGCGCCCGTCGCGCACCCAGACGACGCGGTCACTGGCGGCAAGCATCTTGTGGTCGTGTGTCGCCGTGATAACCGTGACGTTTCGCTCTTCCTTGAGCTGCTTGAGGATCTCGATGATGTCCTCGCCCGTCTTCAGATCGAGGTTGCCGGTTGGTTCGTCGGCCAGAACGATCATCGGATCATTGGCCAGGGCCCGGGCGATGGCCACGCGCTGCTGCTGTCCGCCGGACAGCTCCACGGGCCGGTGCTGAAGACGGTCACCGAGGCCCACCAGATTGAGCAGCGACGCGCCCTTGTCCCGTGATTCATCGTTGCCCAGGCCGCCGAAGGTCATCGGAAGCGTCACGTTTTCGATGGCGGTCATCACCGGGATGAGGTTGAACGTCTGAAAGATGTAGCCGATCTTTCGGCACCGAAGCCAGGCCAGCTCCTGGGCGTCGAGCTGTGCGACGTCGACCTCGTCGATGTAGACCTTGCCCGCGGTGGGTTTGTCCAGACCGCCGATCATGTTGAAGAACGTCGACTTGCCCGAACCGGAGGGCCCCATGATCGACAGGTATTCGCCAGCGCGAATTTCCAGATTCACACCCCGTAGGGCATGGACCTCTTCGGAACCCATACGGTAGACCTTCGTCACGTCAACCGTGCGCACGATGATGGGGGAGGAGGGCTCGCTCACCTTTGAGGCGTCTCCGTTTGAAACAGCGTTACGTCCATTCGCGAGCGAAACGGCGTAATAGCAACGGAGCGACGGAGCGACGAAGCGACGAAGGGTTGTCGTTCGGTGGCCAGTC
>CAUZBA010000199.1:0-6423 GCA_963577635.1 Phycisphaerae bacterium | reverse complement strand
GGTTGAGTTTCTGACCGACCCGGTCACCATTGCGAAAGACCATCCGCAATTCGCGGGTGTGAAGTTCTGCTATTTCCTTGGTCCGGATCGCGAGGTGGTCGAGATCCTCCAGGGCTAGCGGATCGGGTGTTGGTGCGATCGGTATTTCTCTTGTAGATCGGAGTGCCGAACGCACGGTGGGCATCATCCCTTTGGCTGGTGGGTGGTTCACCCCAAGATTGGGAAAGGAATCAGATGTCTGAGAATAAGTACAAACCAGAGGTGATCGGTCCGGAGGATATGCAGCACACGAAGTATATGGGTGTCGATTTCGGGGTGATTCTGCATCGCGAAAAGAGCGAAGCGTTGGAGGTGCTGCTCGAACGATTCCCGCCGGGCATGAAGTTCCGGGAGCACCAACACAAGGAATGTATTCAGTTCTATTACATCCTTGAAGGCAAGGCGAAAATCACGTTGGAGGGCAAGGATCACACGGTCGGCCCGGGCCAGTCGGTGTACATCCCCCGATTCACCGACCACGGCATAGAGAACGTCGGCAATGGTGAACTGGTCTACCTCAATACCGAGGTGTATCCGGACGGCTACCTGCCGGATGAGCCGACGTGGGACTCACACATCGCGGCGCTTGAGGCCCTGGACAGAGAATCGTCATGATTGAGTTTTCGGATCAGGTGGTCGTGATCACCGGCGCCGGCGCCGGCATGGCGTGCGTCACCGCCCAGACGTTCGCCAAGCACGGCGCCAAGGTGGCGGCCATCGACATCAACGCCCATACGGTCGAACAGACGGTGCAGACAATCAGGAAGTCGGGCGGCGAAGCCATCTCGATTCAGGCCGACGTCGGCGTCGAGAGCAGTGTGGACGCCGCGTTCAAGACGATCGAATCCAGCTATGGCAAGGTCGACGCCCTGGTGAACGTCGCGGGTCTCGAACTCTACAAGGACTTTCTGGACTTCACCGACAGCGACTGGGATCGGCAGATCGCGGTGAATCTCAAGAGCGTGTTCCTCTGCTGCCGGCGGGCGATCCCGTTCATGCTCCGCGGCGGAGGCGGCAGCATCGTCAACACGGCATCCTGTCTGGCTTTCGGGAGCGTGGGCCGAATCGGACCGTATTGCGCCTCGAAGGCGGGCATAATCGCCATGACACGGGATATCGCGCTGGAGTTCGGTAAGGACGGAATCCGAATCAACACCATCTGCCCCGGCGTCATTCACACACCGATGCTCAACCGCTCGTTCGGCACGGAAGAAGAACGCAAGGTGGAGTTCGCCAAGATCGAAGAGATTCTGCCGCTGCGTCGAATCGGTGAACCGATCGATTACGCCAACCTGGCGATGTTCCTGGTGTCGTCGATGTCGTCCTACATCACGGGTCAATGGATTGCGGCCGACGGGGGCCTGATGTGCCGGCTGCCACTGATGTGAGCGATGGTAGAAGGCAAGCGCGAAACCAGGAATGCCGGCGCCCTGTTCGACCTGCGAGATCGGGTCGCACTGGTCACCGGCGGCGCCGGTGGGCTGGGCAGGTTTATGGCCAACGGGCTCGCCTCGGCCGGAGCCACGGTGGTCATTGCCGACATGGTGCTCGACGACGCTGATGAAATCGTCAAGCAGATCGAGTCTCACGGCCGGACGGGGATGGCCGTGTCGATTGATGTGACGGACTCCGGCTCCGTGCAGAGAGTCACCGACCAGGTCTGCTCGAAATTCGGGCGCATCGACATCCTGGTAAACAGCCACGGTGTCACCAAGCGGATGCCCTCCATCGACTTTCCCGAAGCGGAGTGGGATCGGATCATCGCGGTGAACCTGAAGGGAGTATTTCTCTGCTGCCAGATCGTCGGCAGGGTGATGATCACGCAAGAACTCGGTTCGATCATCAACCTGGCGTCGATCGGCGGCCTGGTCGGACTGCCGACGAGCCTTGCCTATTGCGCCAGCAAGGGCGGCGTCGTCCAGTTGACACGAACTCTCGGCGTCGAGTGGGCCCCATTGGGCGTCCGCGTCAACGCGATCGCGCCGTCGTCCTTCAATACACCCATGGTTCGGCGCGTCATGGATGCGGAACCGGAGTATCGGCAGCGCGTGGTGAGCAAGATCCCGATCGGCCGTATCGCGGAGCCCGAGTCGATCGTCGGCGCGGTTCTTTTCCTTGCGTCCGACGCCTCCGACATGGTCACCGGCACCACACTGCCGGTCGACGGGGGCTACACCGCCCAGTGATCGACGATCTGAATCGCGGGTGATCGAATGGGGACCTGGATCGGACTGCTGTTGCTGCATGGGCTCTATTGGGGCTTGGGCGCCGCGATCCTGAGACGCTGTTTCCCGCAGACGCGGCTTCTTTCCTGCCGCCGTCCGCACTGGTTCGCGGCCTATTTTCTTGGGCTTGTACCGAATGTCGTGGCGGCTTTCGCCATCAATCAGTTTCTGGGCCTGCGCATCACGCTGGTGATGCTGGTCGTGCTGGCCTTGTCGCTGTTGGTGCCGACGGCCTTGTTCATGATTCGGAAAACATCGTCAAGCCCCGGTGATTTTTCGGAGAACACGCCGTGGTCCTGGCGCGAATTTTTCCTCTGTTGCATTGTCGTGGCGGTGTGGGCCAGGCGCCACACGCTCAATCCCCTGTCAAACTGGGATGCGTTCATGTATCACCTGCCCTTCGGGCAGATGGTGCGCGACGGCCAATTCCCGTCGGACATCGGTCGCAGCTACATCATGCAATTTGAAGCGGCCTACCCGCCGCTGTTCTATTTTCAATACGGCTTGAACGCATTCATCGAGACGCCGGACCTGACCTACCTCGCACCGCAGGCCATGGTGGCGGTCACCAATGGCCTGATATGCGCCGCCACGTACTATTTCGCGCGGCATCAACTGAAGGCCAGTGCGGTCTGGGCATTGGTGTCCGCCCTCATCGTCGCGCTGGTACTCAATACCGAACCCAACGTTCAGAGTGTCACAACGCTCTATGTCACGCTGGCAATGGTCTATTCCTGGGATGTATTCTGGAAGCAGAACGGCCGGCAACCGGCTCGATGGTGCTCGTGCCTGGTCGCCGCGTTCTTCTGGAGCGGTTGCTACTGGTGCAGCTACCTGGGATTGCCGGTCATCGGGTGGTTCTTTCTCGGTCTGACGGCCGCCGGTGCGTGGTCCAGCCTGCGCGGCGGCGGGCAGCGCATCGACTGGACAAGGGTTGCGCTGGCGTCAGGCGTCATCACGCTCTTCATCGGTCCACATCTGTTGCGCAACTGGTTGGTAATCGAGAACCCGCTGTACCCGGCGTTCCTCACGCTTCTCGGCGGCAGCGATATTACGGATTGGTTTCTGGCGCATCGTCCACCGGCCGCGACTCCGATCGACGCCGATTGGAAATTACTATTGCGCAAGAGCGTGTTCGTGGGGACACCGATGGTCCAGATCATCCTGGCAGGTGCCACGGCCGTGCTGCTGCGAATTCCCCTGCTCGAGACCCGGCGCGTCCATCTTTTTGTGATGCTGATGGGCTTCCTTGCGACGTTGTTCCACCTGTTTCATCTTCACAATACGCCCTGGGCGCGATACCTATACCCCGTCATGCCACTGGCCTCAGCCGTCGTCGCGACTCATTTTTTCGCCCTCTGCAGCAGGCCCGCGTTTCAGGTCGTGGCCGGCAGCGCGTATCTTTGGGGCTTCTGCTTTCTGATCATCTACAACCTCTGGTTTCGTGCCGATCTGCTGGTGGCTTGCCTCGTTCTGGTCATGTTTGCACCGCCGATCGCCGACCTGTGGATGCAACGCCTCGGCAGGTCGCACGACCCTTCTCGAGGGGCCCCGCATGGATTGCTGCGGTACGTCGGCGGTGTCTACCTGTCCTTCCTGACGCTCATTCTCATCGTGATTATCGGCAGATCCTTTTATCAATCGTTCACGCCGTATTGGTTCGTCTTCGTCGGGGGGGGATTGATCCTGATAACGGTGACCGCAGGGTTTTCGGGATTCTCCCGGACGGTTGGCCGGAGAACAGGAGCCGCCGCGATCGGTTTGGTCGGCATCGCGGTTTTCGCCGTTCACGCGGACTGGAAAGACTGCAACACCTACGAACTGCCCATCGACCATGACGTGAAATGGATGAACGAACATCTGTCGCAGGATGATGCGGTGTTGCTGTTCGACGGTCGCGTGGCGCTGCACCTGAAACGCGAATACTTGGCGCTTGACGACGTCCGGCTCGAACCGTTTGACAAGGCGACGACACCACGCGAGGCCATGAAGGAACTGGAACACGTCGGCATCACTCACTTCTATTTCAGCCAGGAAAGCAGCAATCTGTTGTCCGATTCGATTCGCGGAAAGTTGGCCCTGCTGAATCCCGCGATCGACAATGAGAGTGTTCAGATCCTGTACCAGAGCGATACCGGCTGGGTCACGAGGCTGCGGCATGATCGCTGGTCGCGTCCCTGATCGGCGCGTTGCCGCCGCCGCGAGCGCCGTCACCGCATCATTGCTCGCGTCGGCAGTCGCGACGGCGTCGAAGCATGAACACGCCCGCGGCGATGAAGACGAACAGAACCGCCGGTTCCGGGACCGACGCGACGGCCAGATCGCCCAGCAGTAGGTGCGCCTCGCCGGTCGGGTGAATGCCATCCCAGAACAGATACTGCTCGGGGTTTGGAACCACGTTGCCCGAGACTTCGTCGAACGCCGGATCAGTCGTGTTCGTGAAGCCGAACGTGCCGGGGTCGGCAAGAATCTCCAGAAACTTGCTGTGAAAATCGACGGTGAATATCTGGATCCCGGCCAGGGTCTGCACCAGATTGTCGAGCTTCATGCTCAAGTCCTGGTTGAACGAGAGCGAGAGCGTGTTCAGGTTGTTTTCATCAGGGCCCCCGACCTTCGAGGGAATCTTGCCCAGCGGGGGCAGGTTGGGCACAAGAAAATGTCGCCCGCCGTCGAGGTAGAGATCGGTGATGAAGCTCTCAAGAAGCCCGGTCGAAATGGTGACGTCGGTAATCCCACCCGAGATCAGATCGTTGGCGCCGCCTTCGACAATGAACAGCTCGTTGCCCGTCGGCGTGTGTGCCGAACGGTATTCGTCGACCTGGTCTTCGACGTCGTCCGGCAGTATCAAATTGACTACGAAGTTTCCGTCGTCGAATGTTGTGGCACCACCGACGGCGTAATTAAACCCACCCAACTCACTCGGTACAACTGAGCCCAGTCCGAGGTCTGAAGATGCGTGTTCCACCCAGACGGGGCCGTTGGAAATGCGACCGCTGAAGTACGGTGGCGGCGGATAAGGTGTATCCACGCCGGGGAAAAAAATCTGGATTAGAAACGCGGTAAGAGGATCGCTGGAGACGTCAAATATGTTGCCTGTATCAGAGAGACTGTCGCCGAACGACACCATGTGCGAAAACGGCATGGCGGCAGCCGAGGACACCAGCGACAAGACAAGAAGCAGAACGCAGGACGCCGTGCGATGAAGACCGTTACGAATCGTTGTAAATTCGATGCATCGCGAATCGGGCGTACATTGGTTGTTCATCATGGTGCTTTGAGCGGTCCGAATCCAATCATAGCGTTCTGAGCTGCCTGCAGCAGCGCCTGGCTTTGTTCCGCCAGTACTGGCAGACATCGCCGATGCACTGCGACATCGCCTGCTTCGCCCTCCGCGCCAGGCTTGCTTCGTCGACGCTCAAACCGCTACGATTGGATTCGGTACGCTTTAGAAAGTCCTGGGTACTTCCACAATCGCCCCATGACCAGGCCGGTGATGAGAAACGCCGCCCAGGTGTCGACGAACATCACGATCGAATAGTCCGGCGCGGCATACAGCCAGTTCCAATAGGGGACGTGGGTGACCACGGCGATCAGGAACCCGATCGTGGTGACGAATCCAACGCGTACCCAGTAGCTTTCCAATGACGCACGGGCCTGCCACAGGATGCCCGCGGTGAGCATGCCAGCCACGAGGTTTGTCAGGAACCCGATCAGGATCATTGTGCCGTTCACCGGCGGTCGGCCCGGATGGGTGAAGATGAGTCCGACGGGACCGGTCTCGTGCGCCAGGGCGTAGTCGCTCGCTGGCCGCCACCCTTTCCACCTCACTGTCGGCGCCCTTAGGCATGTTGGGAAACGTGAAGACGCCTGCCTTGCCCGCCATGCCGCCAGTTGCCTCGCGGGCGGCAGCCATGAAAGCCCGTTCATTCTCAACTGGGTGCAGCGTCTGGGTGTGCCACGGCAGGACCATTCACGACACGTTGCCCCAGGCGAATAGAACCAGGGCCCCGCCATGCCGCCGGCCAATACACGTCCCATGTCCGCACTCCTGAAAGAGGAAGGTTACGCAGACATGATGACTCCCCACATTTCCCAGATGATTTCACGAGTTTAATAGAACCAACGCGTATTTCAGGCTGTAAAACAAGGTGTTTTCATC